>NZ_JASCPM010000033.1:0-51980 GCF_029960215.1 Pseudomonas sp. PS01301
CGGGTCGTCTTTTTTCTTGGCCGGTTGTGTGGCCTTCGCGGGCAGAGCCCCGCTCCCACAACCTTATGGCGTGCGCCGCTTTGTGGGAGCGGGACTCTGCCCGCGAAGACGTCGGCACTGCCACCCGTAACCCACCGGCTCCCACACCCGAACGTTATTCAGGTACAATTCCCGGCTATTTTTCGTTGGGCGTCCGGCCCGCAGCCTTTTTGAGTGTTGACCCGTGAGTGATTTGAGTCATATCCGCAATTTCTCCATCATCGCCCACATCGATCACGGCAAGTCGACCCTCGCCGATCGGTTCATCCAGATGTGCGGTGGCCTGGCCGACCGGGAAATGGAGGCCCAGGTCCTGGACTCCATGGACCTGGAGCGTGAGCGCGGGATCACCATCAAGGCGCACAGCGTCACCCTGCACTACAAGGCGCAGGACGGCAAAACCTACCAGCTGAACTTCATCGACACCCCAGGCCACGTCGACTTCACCTACGAAGTCAGCCGCTCGCTGGCGGCCTGCGAAGGCGCGCTGCTGGTGGTCGATGCCGGGCAGGGCGTCGAAGCCCAGTCCGTGGCCAATTGCTACACGGCCATCGAACAGGGCCTGGAAGTGATGCCGGTGCTGAACAAGATGGACTTGCCCCAGGCCGACCCAGACAAGGTCAAGGACGAGATCGAGAAGATCATCGGCATCGACGCCACCGACGCCGTGGCGTGCAGCGCCAAGAGCGGCATGGGCGTGATCGACGTGCTCGAACGCCTGGTGCATACCATCCCGGCGCCTACCGGTGACATCGATGCGCCGCTGCAGGCGCTGATCATCGACTCCTGGTTCGACAACTACCTGGGCGTCGTCTCGCTGGTGCGCGTGCGCCATGGCCGGGTCAAGAAGGGCGACAAGATTCTGGTCAAGTCCACCGGCAAGGTGCACCTGGTCGACAGCGTCGGCGTCTTCACCCCCAAGCACACGGCCACCGCTGACCTCAAGGCCGGCGAAGTGGGCTTCATCATCGGCAGCATCAAGGACATTCACGGTGCGCCGGTCGGCGACACCCTGACCTTGAGCAGCACCCCTGACGTGCCTGTGCTGCCCGGTTTCAAACGCATTCAGCCACAGGTCTACGCCGGCCTGTTCCCGGTCAGCTCGGAAGACTTCGAAGATTTCCGCGATGCCCTGCAGAAACTGACCCTCAACGATTCGTCGCTGCAGTACCTGCCCGAAAGCTCCGACGCCCTGGGCTTCGGCTTCCGCTGCGGGTTCCTGGGCATGCTGCACATGGAAATCATCCAGGAGCGCCTGGAGCGCGAGTACGACCTGGACCTGATCACCACGGCCCCGAGCGTGATCTTCGAAGTGGTCATGAAGACCGGCGAAACCATTTATGTCGACAACCCGTCGAAGCTTCCGGATGTTTCATCCGTCGAGGACTTCCGCGAGCCGATCGTATCGGCGACTATTCTTGTGCCTCAAGAGCACCTGGGCAACGTCATTACCCTGTGCATCGAGAAGCGCGGCGTGCAGCGCGACATGCAGTTCCTCGGCAGCCAGGTTCAGGTTCGCTACGACCTGCCGATGAACGAAGTGGTGCTGGACTTCTTCGACCGCCTGAAATCCACCAGCCGTGGCTATGCCTCGCTGGACTACCATTTCGAGCGTTACCAGTCGGCCAACCTGGTCAAGCTGGACGTGCTGATCAACGGCGACAAGGTCGATGCCCTGGCGCTGATCGTGCACCGCGACAACGCGGCCTACAAGGGTCGTGCTTTGACCGAGAAGATGAAGGAGCTGATCCCTCGGCAGATGTTCGATGTGGCAATCCAGGCCGCCATTGGCGGACAGATTATCGCCCGGACCACTGTCAAGGCGCTCAGAAAGAACGTACTGGCCAAGTGTTACGGCGGCGACGTGAGCCGTAAGCGCAAACTGTTGGAGAAACAGAAGGCCGGTAAGAAACGCATGAAGCAGGTCGGCAATGTGGAAATTCCACAGGAAGCCTTCCTTGCTGTGCTCAGGTTGGAATAATCGAGTCCTATGTCCCTAAATTTCCCGCTGTTGTTGGTTATCGCCGTAGCCGTTTGCGGTCTGCTGGCCTTGCTTGATCTGGTCTTCCTGGCGCCACGGCGACGGGCTGCGATCGCCAACTACGAGGGCAGCGTCAGCCAGCCCGAGCCGTCGGTGGTCGAACGCCTGGACAAGGAACCGCTGCTGGTGGAGTACGGCAAGTCGTTCTTCCCGGTGCTGTTCATCGTGCTGGTGTTGCGTTCGTTTCTGGTGGAGCCGTTCCAGATCCCGTCGGGTTCGATGATCCCGACCCTGGAAGTGGGTGATTTCATCCTCGTCAACAAGTTCTCCTACGGCATTCGCCTGCCGGTACTGGACAAGAAGGTCATCGAGGTCAACGATCCCAAGCGTGGCGACGTCATGGTGTTCCGCTACCCCAGCGACCCCAACGTCAACTACATCAAGCGCGTGATTGGCTTGCCGGGCGACAGGATTCGCTACACTTCGGACAAGCAGCTGTACGTCAACGGCGAGTTGATCGCCCGCCAGCTGGTCGGCAGCGAGCCGGGCAGTCTGGGCAGCGCCGAGCTGTACAAGGAAAAGCTGGGCGAGGTCGAACACGTGATCCGTCAGGAAATGTCGCGCTACCGTGCGCCGCCCGACAGCCAGTGGACGGTGCCCGCCGGGCACTACTTCATGATGGGTGACAACCGCGACAACTCCAACGACAGCCGCTACTGGGATGACCCGTCGATTCCCAAGGAGCTGCTGGGCATGGTCCCCGACCAGAACATCGTCGGCAAGGCCTTCGCCATCTGGATGAGCTGGCCTGAACCCAAGCTCAGCCACTTGCCCAACTTCTCCCGAGTCGGGCTGATCAAGTAGCGCTGCCGGCGCCGTCCATGGACGGCGCCGAATGTTTTCCGAGGTGTCCGGCATGAACGCAGTGAAGTCTCAGCAAGGCATGTCCATCGTCGGCTGGTTGCTGACCCTGGCGGTGGTGGCGTTCGTGGCGAGCACGGCTTTCAAGCTGGTGCCGCACTACATGGATAACCGGACCCTCTCCCAAGCCATCGAATCGATCGGCGCCGACAAGTCCGCCCGAGTCGATACGGTGGGTGAATTCTATGGCCACGTCAGCCGGGCCATGCAGGTCAACAATATTCAGGATCTGGATTTGAACAAGGTTTTGAGCGTCACCGATGCGGGCAATGTGTTTCAGGCCCACCTCAAGTATGAAAAGCGTGAGCCACTGATCCAGAATCTGGACATGGTAGTGAAGTTCGATCGTCAGTTCAGCGTGGTCAAGCCGTGACCGCTTCCCTCGGCCGCCTCGAGCGCCAACTGGGCTACACCTTCAAGGACCAGGACCTGATGGTGCTGGCATTGACTCACCGCAGCTTCGCCGGGCGCAACAACGAGCGTCTCGAGTTTCTGGGCGATGCGATCCTCAATTTCGTGGCGGGCGAAGCGCTGTTCGAGCGTTTTCCGCAAGCCCGTGAAGGGCAGCTTTCACGTCTGCGGGCGCGCCTGGTCAAGGGCGAGACCCTGGCCATTCTGGCCCGCGGCTTCGATCTGGGCGACTACCTGCGCCTGGGCTCGGGCGAACTGAAGAGTGGCGGTTTCCGCCGTGAATCGATCCTGGCCGATGCGCTGGAAGCCCTGATCGGCGCCATCTACCTGGACGCCGGCATGGAGGCAGCGCGCGATCGTGTGCTGGCCTGGCTGGAAGGTCAGTTCGAAGGGCTGACCCTGGTCGATACCAACAAAGATCCCAAGACCCGCCTGCAGGAGTTCCTCCAGTCGCGCGGTGCTGAACTGCCGCGCTATGAAGTGGTGGATATCCAGGGCGACCCGCACTGCCGACAGTTTTTCGTCGAGTGTGAAGTCGTCCTTCTGAATGAGAAAAGCCGGGGCCAGGGCGTCAGCCGTCGCATCGCCGAACAGGTGGCCGCCGCGTCTGCCCTGATCGCCCTGGGCGTGGAGAATGGCAATGACTGATGCACCCGTTACCCGTTGTGGCTATGTAGCCATCGTTGGCCGCCCGAATGTCGGCAAGTCGACGCTGCTCAACCACATCCTGGGGCAGAAGCTGGCGATCACGTCGCGCAAGCCGCAGACCACCCGCCACAACATGCTGGGCATCAAGACCGAAGGCGAGATCCAGGCGGTCTACGTGGATACCCCGGGCATGCACAAGGGCAACGAGAAAGCCCTGAACCGCTACATGAACAAGACCGCGTCGGCGGCGTTGAAAGACGTCGATGTAGTGATCTTCGTAGTCGACCGCACCAAGTGGACCGACGAAGACCAGCTGGTTCTCGAACGCGTGCAGTACGTGCAGGGGCCGGTGATCCTGGCGATCAACAAGACCGATCGCATCGAGGACAAGGCTGACCTGATGCCGCATCTGACCTGGCTGCAGGAGCAGTTGCCGAACGCCGAGATCGTGCCAATCTCCGCGCAGCAGGGGCATAACCTGGACGCGTTGGAAAAGGTCATTGCCGGGCACTTGCCCGAGAACGAGCATTTCTTCCCGGAAGACCAGATCACCGACCGCAGCAGCCGCTTCCTGGCCGCCGAACTGGTGCGTGAGAAGATCATGCGCCAGCTGGGTGCCGAGCTGCCGTACCAGATCACCGTGGAAATCGAAGAATTCAAGCAGCAGGGCAAGACCCTGCACATCCATGCCTTGATCCTGGTCGAGCGCGATGGTCAGAAGAAGATCATCATTGGCGACAAGGGCGAGCGCATCAAGCGTATCGGCATGGAGGCCCGCAAGGACATGGAGGTGCTGTTCGACTCCAAGGTCATGCTCAATCTGTGGGTGAAAGTGAAGGGCGGCTGGTCCGATGACGAGCGCGCGCTGCGTTCGCTGGGGTATAACGACCAGTAATCCACAGCCTGGCCTCGCGTTGGCTTTTTCGCGGCCACTGACCGCTCCCACGGGGAAGCACATCGCCGGGCGTGCTCGATCTCTGTGGGAGCGGGCTTGCGCGTAAGGCGGCGAAGAGGCCCGCCCAGACACCCGCCAACCCCGAGTCGCCCACATGTCGACCACCCCAACGCCACAACCCGCCTACGTCCTGCACTCGCGTGCCTATCGCGAAACCAGCGCCTTGGTCGACTTTCTCACCCCCCAGGGCCGCCTGCGGGCCGTGCTGCGCAACGCGCGTGGCAAGGCCGGCACCCTGGCGCGGCCCTTCGTACCGCTGGAAGTCGAGTTTCGCGGCAAAGGCGAACTCAAGAACGTCTCTCGCATGGAATCCGCCGGCGTGGCGGTATGGATGCTCGGTGACGCGCTGTTCAGCGGCCTGTACCTCAACGAGTTGATCATTCGCCTGTTGCCCAGCGAAGACCCTCATCCTCAGGTGTTCGAACACTACGCCGCGACCCTCCAGGCGCTCGGTGCCGGGCGTGCTCTGGAGCCTCTGCTGCGCTCCTTCGAATGGCGCCTGCTGGACCAGCTCGGCTATGGCTTCGCCCTGGACATGGACGTCAACGGTGACCCGGTGGCAACCGACGGCTTGTACCGCCTGTTGGTGGATGCCGGCCTGGAGCGAGTCGAGCTGCTGCAACCCGGACTGTTTCAGGGCGCCGAATTGCTCGCCATGGCCCAGGCCAGTTGGGAAACGCCAGGCGCGCTGGCCGCAGCCAAGCGCCTGATGCGCCAGGCCCTGGCCGTGCACCTGGGCGGTCGTCCGCTGGTCAGCCGCGAGTTGTTTCGCAAGCCCTGACCAACACGTATGCTGTGCCCTGGATTTTTCGGAGAGTTCTCGTGGATACCTGTAACCGCATTCTGTTGGGCGTCAACATCGATCACGTGGCGACCTTGCGCCAGGCCCGTGGCACGCGCTATCCCGACCCGGTCAAGGCCGCGCTTGACGCCGAGGAAGCGGGCGCCGACGGCATCACCGTGCACCTGCGCGAAGACCGCCGGCACATCCAGCCGCGCGATGTGCTGCTGCTCAAGGACGTGTTGCAGACCCGTATGAACTTCGAAATGGGCGTGACCGAGGCCATGCTGACCTTCGCCGAGCAGATCCGCCCGGCTCATGTGTGCCTGGTGCCCGAAACCCGCGAAGAGCTGACCACCGAAGGTGGTCTGGACGTCGCCGGACAGGAAGCCAAGATCAAGGCCGCGGTCGAGCGCCTGAGCAAGTTGGGCTGCGAAGTGTCGCTGTTCATCGATGCCGATGAGCGCCAGATCGAAGCCTCGAAGCGCATCGGCGCGCCGGCGATCGAGCTGCACACCGGCCGCTACGCCGATGCCCAGACCCCGAGCGAAGTGGCCGCTGAGCTGCAGCGCATCGTCGACGGCGTCGGCTTCGGCCTGGGGCAGGGCTTGATCGTCAATGCCGGCCACGGCCTGCACTATCACAACGTCGAGCCGATCGCGGCGATTCGCGGCGTGAACGAGTTGAACATCGGTCACGCGTTGGTGGCCCATGCGTTGTTCGTCGGGTTCAAAGCGGCGGTGGCGGAGATGAAGGCGCTGATTCAGGCGGCGAGCAGGGTCTAATCATCTGCAGGTTGCAGATAGCTTTCCACAAGGTTCACCCAGCAAGCGGCGCCGATGGGGATGACCGCGTCATTGAAGTCGTAACGATCGTTGTGAACCGAACAGCCGTTGAACGAACCGGTGCCATTACCCAGCACGAAGTAGCAGCCTGGACGCTCGTTGAGCATCCAGGCGAAGTCCTCGCTGCCCATCAGCCGCACCGGCATGCGCTCCAGCACGTTGTCCGCCCCCAGCACCGAGCACGCTGCCGCGTGCAGCCGCTGTGTCTCGGCAGGCGTATTGACCAGCACCGGCGCTAACAGCGTGTACTCGATGGTCGCTTGGATCCCGAAACTGGCAGCTTGCCCGTGGACGATTTCGCGGATTCGCCTCTCGACCCTGTCCCGCACGGTGGGATCGGCCGTGCGGACGCTCAGCATCAGGGTGGCCGTCTCCGGAATGATGTTGTAAACGGTCCCTGCGTTGACCTTGCCGACGCTCAGCACTGCAGCATCGCTGGCGGAAAGGTTGCGCGAAATGACCGTCTGCAACGCCGTGATGATGCCAGCCAGGGCAGGAATCGGGTCGATGGCACGTTCGGGCATGGCGCCATGCCCGCCGCGCCCGACCAATGTGATCAGTACCTGCTCGGATGACGCCATGAATTCGCCTTGCTGAACCACGGCCTGACCCACCGGCAAGCCGGGCATGTTGTGCAGGGCATACACTGCATCGCAGGGGAACCGATCGAACAGGCCCGCTTCAATCATCGAGCGGGCGCCGGTCAGGCCCTCTTCGTCAGGCTGGAAGATGACATGCAGGGTGCCTGCAAACTGCCCGCGCCATGCCAGGTGCTCAGCGGCTGCCAACAACGTCGCGGTATGGCCATCATGACCGCAGGCGTGCATGCGACCGGGGTGCTGGCTGGCCCAGGGCAATCCGGTGTTCTCGGTAATGGGCAGTGCGTCCATGTCGGCGCGGATTCCCAGGCTGCGTCCCGCACTGCCACGTCTGAGCACGCCTACCACGCCCTGACCTACATCTTTATGCACCTCATAGCCCCAAGCGCGTAACCGGTCGGCCACCAATGTGGCCGTATGGCGTGTTTCCGTGCCCAGTTCCGGGTGCCGGTGGATTTCTCGGCGCAGTTCGGCGAAGCGGGTCGCGCTGTTTTTCAACTCTGGGTGGATCTTGGCATTGCTCATAAGCCTCTCCTTTCAATTCTCGCTCAGTCTCGGCCGGGGTGTTCTGGCAACCAGCGCAAGACGCACAGGGCCAAGGTGCCCGCGGCGGACAGATACAGCGCAGGCGTCAGTGGGTTGCCAGTGATGCCGATGAGCCATGTCACCAGCAGGGGGGAAAAGCCACCGAACAGGGTCACGCCGAAGCTGTACATGATGGAGAGCCCAGTGACCCGCTGGTCTCTGGGGAAGGCTTCCATCAGCATGGCCATGCTCGGAGCCAGGCCTATGGCCAGCGGTAGAATCAGCAGGGTGATGGCCAGGACGCACAGCAGCGTGTTTTCCTGACTCAGCAGGATGAAGGATGGATACACGGTCAATACGGCCAGGGTTGTGACGGCATAGAGCAATGGCTTGCGACGCGTGAAACGGTCGGCGTAATGGCCGGCGATGGGAGTGATGACCGCCAATAGGGCGCTGGCCAGGGCAACCAGGGCAAATCCGAAGCTCTGCGGCCGCCCCAGGGTTTGTGTCAGGTAGGTAGGCATGTAGTAGACCACCATGTACATCGTCACGGTGGGCGCCGCCATCCAGCCCATGCCCATGGCCAGGGTGCGGCCATGGGCACGCAGTAGCTGCGCCAGGGAGTTGGCCGTGGCCGTGGCCGTGTGCGTTTCGTTCAGGTGCTGGCGGATGTACCAACCCACCGGACCGATCAGCAGGCCGATCACGAACGGCACTCGCCACCCCCAACTGAGCAGTGATTCGTGGCTCAGGCTGCTGGTCAGAAGCAAACCCGTGCCCGCACCCAATAATGCTGCGGCGCCTTGACTGGCGCCCTGCCAACTGACCATGAAGCAGCGGTTGTCGGTGCGTCCCGACTCCATGAGAAAGGCCGACGCACAGCCCACCTCGCCACCCACCGACAGCCCTTGCAACAGCCTGGCGATCACCAACAGGACACTGGCGCTGATACCGATGCTGGCGTAGGTCGGGGTGAACGCGATGATGCCGGTGCCCAGTGTCATCAACGCGATGGTCAGCGACAGTGCGGCCTTGCGTCCGCGACGATCGGCGACCCGTCCGATCAGCAGCGCGCCCAAGGGTCGCATGACGAAACCGACCGCAAACGTGGCCAGCGACATCAACAACGATGCCACGGCCGAACCGCTGGGGAAGAAGAGCTGGCCGATGATGACCGCGAAGAAGCTGTAGACGGTGAAATCATAGATCTCCAGGCCATTGCCCAGGGATGACGCAAAAATCACCCGTCGCATCTGCGCTGAGGCCGGCCGCCGGACGGCATGGCCGGGAAGAGCAGGCGAGTCGCTGGCAGAAGTGCTGTTCATGGTGAATGCCTGTACCGGGAGTCGAATTGCCGGCAAGTGTCGAGCACAGCTTCGCCCAGCGCACATCACTTTTATTCAAGGGGTTAAGCGTTGGTTAGGGTAGGTGTAGCAGGTAGCGATCCGGCTCTGGCCATTAAGGTTGAATGACTGCGGAATCCCTCAGATGAAGGGCAGCAGAAGTGCAGTCTGGTAACTGGTCCTTCGAGGATCAGCCTGTAATGAGCGCAGGTTCGTAGACTTTTTGTCGATAATCGACGTGGTTCGCGGATCAAATCAGCGGGTGTCTGAAATCGCAAGGGCTTGAGAAAGCCGCAAGGATAAACTGCGTTTCACTCTGTCTGGATGGCTCATAGAGCGTTCGACGTCGAGTGCTCTTCCGCGAAACCGCTTTGCAACTGGTTGAACAACAGTCCTGCCGCCCGGGTCAGGTAGCTTCGGTTAACGCAGACGATGTTGACGGAGTAGTCGGGCACCGATTCCTCGAGTTCGACAGGGTGCAGATGCCTGACCATGTCACCTAGACCTACCAGACCAGGCCCCAATGCTCCCTGGCTTGCCACCATGACCGAATCGCTGTTGAGCAGCATCTTGATCGCCAGGTTCATGGCCGTGCATTCGAACACCCGGCGCGGCCTTCCAAGAGCACTGCTGGCGAACAGTTGGTTGAACTGGGATTGGGCGTCGGTGATGGCATCGACACTGATCCACTGCGCTTCCTGGAACAAGCGCAAGGAACGAACATATTGCAGCGGGTGGCCCTTGCGCACGGTCACCACCCCGGGGATCCGACACAGTGGCTGCCAGTCCAGACCCACGGCGTGGCTGGGTATCTGAGAGGTCAGGGCGAAATCCAGCAGGCCGTCGCGCAGATGCTGCAACAATTGCGCAGGGCGCATTTCCAGGACCTTCAGCGTGGCGTTCGGATAGGTTTGCTGGAAATGCAGGAGGGTCTGTTGCAGAGGCGGCAGCAGCGCCGTGACAGGCGTCACCCCAAGCGTGACTTCGCTCACGGTCAGGCCTTTCATGTCTTCGATTTCCTGGCGCGCCCGCCGTACGCTTTCCAGCGCCTGGCGTGCATGACCGAGCATGCGCTGACCATGCTCGGTCAGACTCATCCCTTTGTTGGAACGAACCAGAAGCGTCACTCCCAGCTGGCTTTCGAGCTCTTTCATCGACCGGCTCAACGCTGACTGCGTCAGGTGAAGCACCTGCGAGGCGTCTTGCAGGCTGCCGGTTTCATGAATACAGACGAGCGCGCGCAGTTGATGCAATTTCATGGTGTGTCGATCTCCCTGACCTACGGAGATGATCAACCGCGCAATCGAAGGAAATCAAGGCGCAAACGGCAACCCACGCTTGTGGCGGGTCTGGTCGTACGCCTTGACGATGATCGCATAGGCTTCGTCGCCCACGGGCTCGCCGTGCAGGAACGCGTCGATCTGCTTGTAGCTGACGCCATGGGCGTCTTCGTCCGGCTTGCCGGGGCGCAGCTCTTCCAGGTCGGCGGTTGGCACCGTCATCACCAGGTTATCCGGCGCGCTCAGGCGGCGGGCGATGGCGCGAACCTGGTTCTTCACCAGACCGCTCAGGGGCGTCAGGTCGCAGGCGCCGTCACCGAATTTGGTGAAGAAGCCCTTTGCGTTCCTCCCCCCTAAATAGTGCCCAATACACCGTAGTGGGAGGGTGAGCCACCGATGCTGACGCTGTGCACAATCTGCATTTGCCCAATGTGAAGGATGCTGATAGCTCAACTCGTCGACGTCATCAAAAATTTGCTCGAGGGAGCTCATCGTGGATAGGGCATAATGTCCACGTTCGCAAAATGCGCGCGCCTATAGCCAGCCTGACTTATGCACGATGACCTGTAATTGCTAGCGGTAAGCCGATGGCCCTCGCTCACAATGAATAAATGAGTAGATGCCTCATTGAGCGCCGATGTCAGGACAGCGTCGCATCTTGCCGATCTCGATCTAGGCATATCTGGAGGAACCATGGAGCAACGTTTGAGAGTGGTAATGGCCCAGCTGAACATCCGGGTTGGGGATGTGTTCGGCAACGTTGAGAAGGTGATCGAAGCAGCTCACAAGGCTCGTGACGACCTTAAGGCCCAAGTCATTGTTTTTCCTGAGCTGACCCTCTGTGGTTATCCCCCTGAGGATCTGCTTCTTCGCTCTAGCATGCAGAGCAGAATCGAAAAGGCGTTGCAGCAAATCAAGGATGCTGTCCAAGGCATCGTGACTGTGATTGGCTTTCCGTGGGTAGAGAATGAAGCGCGCTTTAACACCTGTGCCGTAATCTCCGACGGGAAGGAACTCTCACGTTACTACAAACAGCGTCTGCCGAATTATCGTGTTTTCGACGAGAAGCGTTATTTTGAGTCTGGCAGCGGCCCTTGCGTAATAAACCTATTCGGCGTGCAGGTCGGTATCACCATCTGCGAGGATATCTGGTTCTCCGAGCCTCTCAAGCAGGCTTGTGATGCTGGTGCTCAGATCATGCTGACCCTGAATGCTTCTCCGTTCCATCGTGGAAAGCAGGCTGAGCGCGAACAGTTGCTGGCGAAACGTGCCAGCGAATGCTCCATACCGATGGTATACGTCAATCAAGTTGGTGGCCAAGACGAGCTGGTATTTGACGGAAATAGTTTTGTGGTGGACGGGGACGGTAAGGTTACTCAGCGTGGCCCCGCTTTCGAAGAAGGACTCTTTGTCTCGGAGTTTGAGATTAAGGAAGGTGCCTTGATGCCGATTCCGGCTCAAACCAATGAGCTTCTAAGCCTAGAGGCGAGCGTCTACCAGGCACTCGTTGCCGGCGTTAAGGACTATGTGCGGCGCAATGGATTTGAAGGTGTTGTTCTAGGTCTTTCGGGCGGTATCGACTCGGCGCTGGTGCTCGCTGTTGCTGTTGATGCGCTGGGCGCCGAAAACGTCGAGGCCGTGATGATGCCTTACCACTACACGGCCCAGATGAGTCAGGACGATGCGAAAGAGGAAGCCGACATTCTGGGTGTGAAGTACAGCGTACTGCCCATTGCGTCGATGGTCGAAGCCTTCCTATCTACGCTAGCGCCAATGTTTGAAGGTTTGGGTAAGGACACTACCGAGGAAAACCTACAGGCGCGGTGTCGCGGCACTATGTTGATGGCGATCTCTAACAAGAAGCGTTATCTCGTCCTGACCACTGGCAACAAAAGTGAGATGGCTGTCGGTTACGCGACCTTGTACGGTGATATGGCTGGTGGCTACGACGTCCTCAAGGATGTGCCGAAGACGCTGGTATTTCGCCTGTGCGAATATCGCAACACCCTAAGCTACGTTATTCCGCAAAGCGTCATTGATCGTCCGCCCTCTGCTGAGCTAGCTCCTGATCAGAAAGATGAAGATTCCCTGCCTCCATACCCAATCTTGGATGAGATCCTTCGGCTATACATTGAGCAGGACTTGTCCGCCGATGCGATCACCGCGAAGGGGTTTGATCAGGTGGTTGTACGGAAGGTAATTCGCTTGGTCGACCTGAATGAGTATAAACGGCGCCAGGCGGCAGTTGGCCCGCGTGTGACCGAGCGCGGCTTTGGGCGTGACCGTCGCTACCCGATCACTTCTGGCTGGAGTATCGGAGACTGATGCCTTAATCAGCTGGCGAATGCACTACGGGCGCTTTGCGCCCCTTTTTCTGTGTCTAATCAGGATCTGTTAAAGGTTGAAAATTTTCTCGACCTTAACCGTGAGCCCTGAGCTCGTGTTGTGCGTGACGTCACGCTTTGAACAAGTCGTCCAGCGGTGCATGAGTAGCGCCCGTCGCTGCCGCCGCCCTGACCTTCCGCTCAATCACCTCAGCGATGGCTATCCGTCTTCCCAGAGCCTTATCGATGTCCTCGCCGGACATGCAGACCACTTTACGACCTCTACCGAACGCTTGGAGTCCTTCCTGAGTGGACCCGCGATAGCTGATGAACAGGCCACGCGCCCAAGCAGCCTTCTGATCAACCTTGCCGTGAAACGTGTGGAGCTCAGCAACACCTCTAGGGTCTTTAACCCATTTGGCCTCTACCAGGTACGTCTCGTTTCCCAGCTGAAAGCTTCCATTGATCTGCTCTCCGACGAGGCTAAATGGCGTACGGGCCTGCAATCTGGAAGAGTCGAACAAATCTTTGAGGAAGCTTTCAAACTCGTAGCCGCGTTTCTGAGGTGACTGATCGCGTAGTTCATACAATCGCTTTTTCAGCGCATCACAGACTTGGCCATGGTCAACAACTGGCGCCGCAGCGAAGGGGTTCTGTACGACCTCAGAAGCCAGCCCAGGCGCTCTGATCGACTCGAGCAGTGACAGAAACCGCCCTTCGGCGTTGCTGATCGTCTCCTCGGCTTTGGTTTCTTCTCGAATGGTTTGTCTGTGCCTCCATAAGGCTTCGAGCACGCGGCAGACGGTTGGGGTATCTGCGCTTTGGAGTAGGCATCTGATCCGCCTAGCCTTTGAGGTGCCTTCAGCAGAAAACATCTCATGATCAATGTCGATCTCTAGCTCTTCTGAGAAGAAATTAGACATGGTGCGGTTGGAGAAATCTAAGACGTACCCGCCGCTCATGCCGAAGACCGAATCAAGAAAGCGCATATCAGTGGATTTAAAGTTCGCCACGTCTGGCCTCATTTCCTTAATCACTCGACTCAAGAGAGCGGCCGAGCATTGCAGGGACATAGACTTCGAAAAGCTTCAGAGATGTGCCAAATCGATCAACACACCCCAATCATCGCACTCAAAATACTTAAGAATCAATAAGCTCTTGCTCAATTATACAACCGATCAACCACACCAAAGACGCCGGAGTTATCCACAACATGAGGACGACCGTTAGTGTCGAAATTGTTTGGTAGTTTCCAGATAAACCCGCTTGTGAAGTGACAGATGGATAGATTGTCGCGGCGAAAATAATCAGCGCCAAAATTATATCAAAAAAAACAATTGCAAACGCATTTCCGTGCTCTCTCAGATGACGGTATGAATCAACCATTCCGCCCGTTGCAGCCGACCTTTTCGTCGAGAGATCCTTATAGAACTCAAATAGAGTTGATCGGCGAGATTGGCATTTATAAATTATAGTTAACTGCCCCAGTATGATGGTGCTTGCTATGAATATCACCATGGCAAACCAAAGTTTTAACTGTATATCCAGCGAGCTTAATACCATGAATAATATTGCTGGAACTGCGGAAATCGCCAGGCAGACTGCTATTGATAAACCGCCCCCTCTGAGAAATCTGGCAGGTGATTTAGGTATCATAAATCGCCCTGTATGGAATACTAGAATCGGAGCGCTTGCGAGATAGGAGTACACTAGGCCGATGCCAAGGAATATACCAACTTGAATTATATCTACGGGCTCTCCTTCCTTGACAAAAATTAGGCTTGCCAGCGCTTGATTTTGCTTAACAAGAAAAAACAGAGTCAAAGCTCCCAAGACCGCTCCCACACTATATCTAAGCGCGTAGAATTCCCAAAAACGGGACGTATCATTATCATTTTGTGTCATTTTTTTCCTTAGCGATCACTGCATATATATTTATACAATCATCAACGATAAAATTTAAACCTCTTTTAGCTGACGTACCCGTCCTACTACGATCAACCATCCATAAATTCATCCAGTGAATCGATCAGCTTGGCGAGCTCGGTGAGGTTGGCGGCTTTCACAATGTCGTATTCCCCGAGGCTGCTAAGCCGATAAATACGCTGGGCCCTTTTGACCCGCTCAAGTAGGGGCACGACTATCCCTGAAGCTCTCTCGAGAAACTCTTTGATGTCCGCTCGGGTTTGAGGGATTTTGTAGCCCTTGGCGGAGCTGGTGATAATTACGTCAGCATCCCGAAGCTTGGCAACGCCACTGGAACGAATCTTCTGGTCGGTAAGCTCCCCGAATCCCCTGTCTTGTAGATGTTCAATGATCTCGGCGGTGGGCACATAGTCCTTGGTGACGAACTTGCTCTGAAATCGCAAAAAATCCAGGATGCATAATTGCAGGCGCCCATCCTCATCAGGATGCCGGCCTAGCCGCTCGCTGAAACGCTCGGCTTGGCGGAGTGCCTCCTCGTGCACCTGGTGGTCGGCATACCCCGATTCGTCCAAGGGTGGCGGCAGCAAATCTTGGTATTTTGGAGGCCACTCAATAAGGTCAAGAGTTAGCTCCCGGAGGATGGCCTTGTAGGCTCGCACCACTTCCCCAGAAGCTTTGCCCTCATAAATCTGCGCAACCGTACCGGCGAAGAAGTCCGCCACTTGGATCAGGACGTCATCCTTACTCGACTTCGTACGAAAAGCTTCAGCGTCGCCGAATAGATCGTCAACGAAGCGATCTTCAACGTAACTCTTAAGGCTCTGCTGAAATTCTTGGCCGCCATGCTCATCGACGATCATCCGAAGGTTTCGGAAACTGCCGAACAAACGGTCGTACAGCATTCCGTTGGTGAATTTAACGAAGGAGGTTTTGAACCGAAGGCCGCCGTCCAAGTGGATTCTAGATTTGTCGACGACGGTGAAATAAAGCTTGAGCGGTAGCTCAGCCAGCTCACCGAGAATCCGAGCACGGCGATCCGAGTTCTTGGCCTTGAGGGTGCTGGATTTGATTTCGCCGGTTTGAAAGTGGCGCTTACGTAATGCCTCCGCTTGCCCATACGCTGCTTCTAGATCTTTCTCAGCTACGAGGATGGAACAGACGACGAAAAATCCCGAGCTCCCCTTTTTCGAAGTATCCAGGTCAGAGTTTCCTGACTCGTCTACAAAGGCATACGTTCTATCCAAATTAGTTGCTCCATCAACAGGACTCCGCTCAACGCGTAGGACTGTCCACCGGAAAGGTGATGGCCTCAATTGGTTGCGGTAGTCGTTCCTGGCGCAGGCCCTTCGCTGAACTTGTAATTGATGACCACGTCATTTCGGATCAGCACGTCGAGGGTCTTCTGGGTGCCTGTCGTAGTAACCTTCATGGTCACCACGTAGCTCTGAGCATGAGCGGAGCCGTTCGTGTACGTATAGACCCATTTCTCGTCAGTTTCACTCACAGCGCTCTTGGCGTATGGCTCACCGAACATCGACTTCAACTCAGTCGTAGTGGTTTTTCCTTTGGTGATGCTGGAGACATTGGCCGACGAGAAATCCCGGCCAGCGGTGAAATGAGAAGTGGCGCAGCCAGACAGCGCGATACACACGCCAATAGCCATAATAATCTTTTTCATATTCGTCCTTGAGCAAGCAAAGACAAGATACTAACCGGCGACAAGGCCAAAAGCCATCACGCACTCTGGAGGCTTCTGCAACGATCCCTAGACCATCATCGCGCTCGGCCATGGGAAGAGACGGACGCGATCCTATGATGGGTCTACATCCCGAGATCACTCTCAAGCCGAAAGGCCCTCAAGCATAGCGGCAGCTCCCGCACGGGCAATCGTCCTAGTAGGCCACCGGCAAGCTCGCCCGCGTGACGGCTGTACAGAGCACATGCCTCCGGTGGCGCCTCTCTGCCGGGCACTATGGCTCCGACTGGGGCCTGGGCGTTCCTTAGGATGATCACCACCTCATCGCCGACCATGTCGCTGGTGAGATATTCCACAGTGGGCCTTGCTGGAGCTCCTGCCTGGCGCCATAGGTCGACGACCACCTGATACAAATTTGATGGCCCAAGGTATCCAAGTGCAGTCTTCCAGAGGAGCGCTTCCTGCAAGATAGTCATGCGGCTTCTGGTCATGGATACAGAGTTGCCCAGGGGTGGCTCAAGATGGCGCGTATACCAGGCGAAAACACTGCGCGTTTTTTCATGCTCGACCTTACAGAACCGTTGATCTCAAAGAGCGTCTTGCTTCAGATAAGCGTGTACGGTCGACTTTGCCAACCCCAGTGCTTTCCCAATCTCTGCCAGCGAAGCCCCTTGCGATCTCATTCGCCGGGCGCTCGCTACATTCTCAGCAGAGTTTGCTTTGCGATCACGGCCAGTTGGCGGTCTCTTCGCCTCCAGCATTTCGTCAATACTTGAGTACGGTCCGCTCTGACCTAACGCCGAGAGCTGGCTGTCAATTCTTCGAATTGTTACTTGGCTCGGCTCTTCTTCAAGCACAGATGTTGCCAGAATGACCAGCAGCCCTACGTCTACGCCTAGCAACACAGCTATACGGTTCAGCACTTCCACGGTGACCTGAGTCCGTCCACCCTCGATCCTTCCTAGGTAGGAACGATCCACAGTGCTCAAGTCTTCTTGGGACAAGCCTTTGCTAATGCGCACCCCTCGGACGACCTGAGCGAGCGCTTTGTTTAATGACATTCGACATCCTCAACCAATCCGAGGATGTACACATATTGCAGCGTTCGGAAACACGGACTATAGTCCTCATCCGAACGGTAGGCGTACGCGAGAGACGTACTCGGCCACATAGGTGCCTACGGCTAGCCTAAGCGAGAGTAAAGCCCGCTGCCCAACACAGGTCGTTCGTGAGGCTTGTCATCCCGGAGATGGCGCATCCGCTCAGTCGCAGGTGGGGCTGAGCATAACGGCTTTGACAAAGGAATCGTATGAACGGCTCGATAAATGATGGGCTATTGGGCGAAGGCGCCGATCTGATGGGCTCGAGCTCAGCTTGAAGGAGGCCCTAATCGCCGCGAGGAAGCATTGCAAATGGATGCCGCTCTGCGTCGTCGAGGAGTGGTTCATCCTTGACGCCATCGTCACCGACGCCGAGCGAGCCAAAGTAGCCGCCGCAGGCTGCCAACCAATCTTCCTGTTTGCCCACAAAGTTGTGCACGACGAGCAGCGGCGTTTCGAACCAGGTCATTAGGTGCGCTCAAGCATGGGCACCGCTTTCAAAGAAGGCTACCTATTCGAAACACGCAACACGGTCTACGTGTTGCTAGGGCCGGGCCATCGCAAGTCTTCCTCCATCGAAGCGATATTTTCCATCTGCTCATGGTAATCAACTGATTAATTAATGGGCCGCGGTGTCGACCAAGCGCAATGAGGCAGCACATGTTCAGAACCCAAGACGCCGACCTCATCGGGATACCCGGAATGTTCGGTGAAGGCATTTCCCAATGGCACTCCGTGTCGCGGTTGCTTAAGACCCACTGGTACCACCTCACTGTTCGGGCCGAGGAGAATGGTCGGAGCACGGAGCTCGCATTCATGGTCGAGGGGGAGCAAAAACTCCAGCGCATGCTGGTGGCCCAAGACGAGCAGGCCTTTATCACTGATATCCAAGTGGTTACGCCGTCGTACATGAACTCCAAGGGTATTTGGAGTATGGAGCCGCTGGCGAAGGTCACTATTGGTGTGGACAAGGACGGGTTTGAAGCATGCCTTCTTGAAGTAGAAGATGGTGCGGTTTATCACAATTCGCATCGCCCAGGATTCCGCCCTGATTTGCTGACAAACCTCCGCCCGATTTACCTGGCGAGCATGATCAAAACAGCTTGAGGTATACCAAGATTTGCCAACTCAATCAGAAGCACTGATTCCATGGCGGATTCTTGGTTTAGCTCGATGACAAGGAAGCAAGAACGAATGAAAGCGGATACGGCGAACAACATTGATCTGAAGTTTTACAGCAGGCGCCACTCGGATTTCGACTTGCAGCGGTTGGTACGAGCTAAGGCACATAGCTTTTCAGAGCCTGTCACCGCGTACCTTTGTGGTGTCTTCATTAAAGCGCGTACTGGCGTCGGTGTCGTGTTCGATCATGTCCGGCGAGAGTCCAATGGGCTCTTTGAGGACGGTCATCTGATCCGAACCTCGGACGTAATTTCAGTCCAGAAAGACGGGCGGTTTTGGGTGATGACTACTGAGAACTCTCGGTATGTCATTGCGACGTTCCAGCGGGGTAACGGACGCTCAAGCCTCCGTAATTTTCTACGGCACTCGAAAGGGCAGCACCATCCATCTTCGTACCGACTGCAGTAGAGGCTCGGTCACTGAAGACGACGCATACCAGAAATCCGGAGACGACATGCCGAGCATGGTCATGAAAGCAGGCGAGGTGATCTGCATTGCGTCGGGCATTTATGAAGGGTGCGACAGGACAGGCCCATTCATCGTCGCACAAGACTTCGATCTCGAAGCATTCATCGACAAGGCCAAGGCCACTGTCGAAGAGCCATGGGAAATTTCTGGGCTTATGTATGAGATCCCTAGGATGCTCCTGGCACAGGTGCTAATTACGAAGATGCCCTGCCGTAGCATCTATCTCGGCGCTATCGGAGATTTTGAGCTCGGTGAAGAGAAAGAAGACTTCTGATGGTGCTCATCTTACGTCGATTGTTTGGAACACAAAAACCTCATGAATGCAGAGGTTGGTCAGGCCCACAGAGCCTGAAAGTCCGATCCCCCATGCCGATCCGCTGGTCGGAAACCCAGAAGTAGTGCGGGTGTTGGAGATGCTCGAGCGAGACATCCTGACCAACCCCGGGAAACTCAAGCCCATCAGTCACCCGCTGATCAACCGAATGGTTGAGCTAGCTGATGGTGTAGCTCTCGACCTTGATGCTTCGTTATCGCCCGAAGATGAATAGGATAGCCGAGTCACCTGCCTGGTTATGGCGGCTTCCACGGCCTAGAGAAATACAACCCTCATCTGACTTGTCGGATAAACTTGCTCATGAAAACAGCACTAGATTCGTCGTTGCGTCCTATCGAACCTACTGGCCAATCCCCAACGACTCCGGGCCATCGGCCAATCGTAACTGAGCCGGTTGGCTAGGATCTGTGATGGCGTAAAAGTAGAACTTGATGCTTGCTTAGCTCCAGACCACATTTGATAGACTAATTTCTCTCCGCATTAGGACACTGTCAGCCCCTAGATGGATAGGCTGGCAGAGAACTGTGAGGTTGGGTCATCCGCTAGTGGATATTAAGGAATTTTCTGTACGAAGGGTGCAGCGACCATTTGACATTGTTTCTTCTGTTTTCAGTTGAGCGATAAAGATCAGGATCATCTGTAAAGTGGGTAAATTCTTTCCCATCCAAATGGATGTGGGAGATCAGCCCAAGCTTGTATAAGAAGTCTGCAAGATCCTCGACCCCCGCATAGGCCTTACCGTCAACCATTGGGACATCGTCTTTGGTGCGACCCCGTAGATAATTGAGCTCGAGTGTCTCTTCTAGGTCAGAGCATGAAAACTCTTTTTTGGTAGCCCTTAATGCGTCGATCAGCTGATGTAGCTCATCGAATTGATGATTGTGTTCCTTCATCAGGTCATCTCTACGGTTAGCGCCAAAATCAGATAGTATATAATTTATATGTTCAAGTGTGATCTTTCGTGTAAGAGAATTTTCTTTTGCTTTCTTTCCTGCCATTCGACAAAGCTGGCCCATCCAGCGAGGCCTCCTATTAGAGAACGCAGATATAGCATCAAACAATTTTGCATCTTTACTATTTGCCCACTCGATGGGCGAGGTAAAAACCATGTCTAATATTTTGTTATAGTCTGTCGCCAGCTTGTATCTCGCCTCCGGAGCGGCAGGATAGTTATTTACTATGTACACGAGTATTTTCTGCGCGAGCATATCTCGCATCTGGCGCTTAGTCCAAAAAATATTTATTATATACTGCTGAAGCTTATCGAGATCTTCTAGATGACGTAAACATGACCACACGTCACTCCGAACAGTGGTTCGAATGTTCAGCCCTTTATAGTCGAACGCTAGGGAGCGAATGGCACTAAAAAAAGAGCCAACCCTTGCTTGGCTTTCAGCATTATTTTGAAATTTCGCGTCAATATCATCTATCAGTATCCAAACGTTTTTGCTATCGTCAGATTCCTGATAACGCTTTAAAAGGTTTTCGCTATTTGCTGGCAGTGACTTTTTTAACTCCACACCTAAAAAAGGTATCTTGCCGAGAGTTCTGGATAGAAGCGCTCCTACAATGTTTTTGCTTTTTATATTGTCAAGCTCGGCAAGTTCTACCATGGACATTTGATCGTCTGATAAAGCAATGCCAATACGTGCACCGGCTTCCATCAGTATTTTTTTACAGATTATTTGCTTCCAATAGTTTTCTAGGTGTGCATGGTCGCTGCCATTGAAACACCCCAAGCCTATTAGCTCGTTTCCCTTTACCCTTATCACTATGGGCGTGCCGTAGGACTCGTCTTTATTAAGTTTATACTCTAGCCTGGACAGTAGGGCCGATTTACCCATGCCTTTTCTGGCGCTTACGATGGACAATTTTTCGTTTGCGTCGTAAAAGTCATCGAATTCGTTATTCTCGATGTAGTAGGCGTTGAGGTGCTCGAGATCTTCGTCCTCTCCGGCTTCGTTTCCGAACAGTTTTTTGTCGCGAAGATTTATTGATATCATCTTTAAAGGACACCCTAAAACGGTTATTTTCAGATTCCACTAAGTATGTCGGCGAACGTGAAGCCTGATGCGGTGACTTCGTATACCTCACCCTTGCTTCCGCGAACTGCGATGAATTGCAGACGCACCAGCTCCGCGAGTGCTGACTCCCACTTTGCGATAGCACGACGTTCACTTGAGTTAATCAGGTTTTTGCCGTTGGTCTGGATGTCTGTACCTCCAATATATCTTATGTGCATGATACTACCATGGGCATCTAATGATGCCTCCTTTAAGAGCATTTTTGCCTCATAAGATAATTCGGGTATCGATTTAATACTCGAGCTGAAGTTTTCCGGCGAAGTGTTACCAGAAGAGTTAAATATTTTATTTTCATTTACTGTTATTTGTAATTGCCGTGCAAATTTATTGCGGAAATCGGATAGATCGTCATATCCTTCATACAGGCTTCTCTCTCGGCATGCCTGCTTAAACTCTGTCAGCTGCTTGTATTGATCATGATCTATCGTATCAAGAGCTGCAGGTTGGCTGGAAAAGTAAAGCATCGCGGGCCTTCCGCTATTGACATGCTTTTCTATTTCCTCGACCGTTCCACTGGCGTATTCGTTAGTGGCGGTGCCGACCCTAGTCCAGAAAATCCCGACTAGCAAGTCACACTTTTCTAGCACCTGCCGGTTGATGATGGTCTGTGGGCCTGAGCCCATTTCTGGGGCGGTGTGCGTTTCCCATCCGGTAGGCAGTAAGACAATCTTACGTATCTTAGAATGCACTGCGTTCCACTCGTGGATTACGTCCCTGACCAGTGCTCGCTCAGCTTTGACGTCCCCTGGAGAAGCGATCATGACGTTAAAAACATCGGCACCGTAGCTCATTCCTATTCCTTGGTAATGACTGAAGTGGCAGCATGATATCAATTTTTGAGCGCTTTCGGTGGCGGGTGTTTTACTTTGAAGCCCGTGTATGCACAGCCTGCTCCCGGATTACCACTGGGAGCCTAGGCCGCTCGTCGGTATCTCATCGCCCCCTGACCGAGCTACGCGGCAATCAGTTCAAGGCTTTGCCCAATAAAAGCTTTCTCTCCTTTCAAAAGGTTTTACGCAGAGCTGTAGCTCATGCACCCTTGTGTCTCAATAAAAGTACTAGAAAGGAGGGTTTTCATGAAAATCATTTTTGAAGTCCGCGATGAGCTGTACTGATCGCAGCGGCAGCACCGACACCACAGCAGAGGAGGTACTGAAACGCTTGCTGGCGCCAGCCTAGATCAGCCAGAAAGGGAGTCTGTTGATCTGGTGCATGCTGTCCAAGTCACCCTAAGTGAGGCAGCGAGATTGTCCTCATAGAGAGTTCTTGGTCGAGGATGTCATACCTCCGGACATCTGGCAGTCGTTCACCTCTTGAGGCCGTAAATCCTTTGGGAAAATGTTCCTCACGCAGGCAGCCCAGTCTGGCCTAGCCGAATGGGTTTCGAGGAATAGTGGTAACAAAGCCATCTACCGCCGCCTACCTGCTACTGGAGAATGATTATGCCCATTTCGACCGACCTTTCGCTCGCGGATCGTTTTCTGGATGCTTCCATCGATGGCCTACTGGGCACTGGCCTGCAGGTTACCCGTCAGCAGTTCATGAAGTTTTTTCCGAGTTACCTGCTAACAGCAGCGGTACTTCTTTGTCGAATTCGGAGATTAACAGCGCGAATACACTGACGTACCGCAAGCTTACTATTCGTGTCAGCGACGGGGTCTATATCATCCATCCGGAGGCGTTGCTCGAACGGATGAAACAGCGTCGGCTTATCAGAGGCCAATAAGCGCGGTTGCGGGTGTTCGCCGCTTTGAAGTGAGCGACCATGGAAAAGGGCCCGCTATGGGCCCTTCATTCTCAACTACCTAGGGTCAGGACAGCCAAGACTCGACAGTGTCCGAACCGTACCCAGCCTTCCACTCCTTCAAAATCTTGTGATTCCCACCCTTGGTCTCGACCACTTCACCTGAATGCGGATTCTTGTACAGCTTCATAGCACGAGGCTTACGAGTGCCCTTCACTGGCGCGGTGACGGCAGCTTTGCCTGGCTTGAAACCACCTTGAGGATCGAGACAATGTCCTTCAGGCTCTTGTTGTACTTGCCCAGCAGGTGCGCAATTTGCTCTCAAACTCTATTTCTTGCTCAAGGCCTTTGTCGCCCTTCATTGCTTCCAAGGCAGCGAGTTGCTCAGCCAGATGGCGTTCGAGTTGACGGAATTCAGCGAGTTTAGACATGATTTCTCTCGGGGTCTTAATGATGGGTTGAGCCTGGCCATTTGAATTCGGGAGCGGATCTAAGCCATGGCCGGCTTCATATGATTGGGGAGTTGAAAAGACGTTATCAGAATCAGAGGGGGCAAAAAATCCCGCGACGTCTATTTTCCAGTTTGACCTGTCTTCACGTCTAGGTATACGCGGTTCTGGACACTCATCCCGCCACAGTAGGTGAAGTATTTACCCTTGCCTTGACTGGTCGAGGCCATCCACCCGCCCATTTCGTTGAAGTCATCTTCGGTGCAGGTGCCATCGGCGATCAATGCCCTCGCAGCTTGGGCAAACTGAGTTCTATAGGTGCCATAGTCATCAGAGCCGCTCACCAGCTTGTCATCGCCCGTGGCACCAGCCCCCGGATCTGGAGGCCTTACCTGGCTTAGATTTCTGGATTCGACCCACTCCGAGAGCTTGCCGTTAACGATCCCATTTTCTCTGGAGCAAGCCTTTGGCCCGGACTTAACGTATTCGCTATTTCCGTTAACGCATGATGCCGAGTAAGGCTTGGTAACCCTGACCCACTCCCCACGCTTTTCAAGGGGCGTGGCAGCCTCCCTGAACATCAGTTGACCCGCCAGGCCGCAATGCGCTGAAGGGCAGGTTCTACGGTCAGCCCGATCCGTGGTTACCCACAGTTCGCCCGCCGCACTTGCGCTATCGGAGTAAAATCCCGCAAGCGTTAGCATGGCCATGGCCACTGAAATTCGCCGGTTCCTTCGCATCTGAGCAATCCTCGTTAAGTGGCTGATGGTATCGCCCAGAGTTTTACGTTCATCCATCATAGCCTTGCCGACTGTCAGTAACGAGATAGTCACAAGTCATCAAATCCCGCTCAAGGATAGTCAAGCAATGGCGTACGCCGGGCAGTCTATTGTCAATTTCATCGCTAGTCTGAGTCCGTTGTACCAGTCCGAAGAAATCCTTGGGTTTCTAGGCGCTAGATCGTTACGAGACGGCACAGTGATCATTCCGTACCCTGGTGATGATAGGGAGGACGAAGATGCCTTGGTGATTGTCTGGTGGCAAGGAGACTCGAGTAGAACTACTGAGGTTCTTGGCTCGATGATGGCAACAAATGCCGTGGTTGATTACGTCCAGTTTCACAGCGCAGGAAAAGATGCGGCACACGCGACAGGTCTTCTGGCGCACCTTTATGATCATTACGGTAACAAGACCAACGCGTCGCTTTACCTACCCTACCTTGACGATGATCTGCCCCTAGTGGCGAAAATTCTCGGGATGGCCAGGCGAGTGGGCCCGAAGGTCGCGCTTGAGATTCTGAAAAAAGCGGCTGGGTTGTAATGATGGCTCAGAGCCTGGAAACCTAAGCATGTGAGGGCGATTGAACCCAGGCTGGCAGACACATTCACAATGTTGGGGGAGGCAAATCTGCCACTCCACGGAGGCTCAGGTGAACAAACGTGACCTGAAAGATCCCAGCGTCTCATTGTGGTGTTCAGGACAGCCGAAATATCTAAGCCAACTGTTGCTTACCAGAGTTGGAGGTTGCTATGTCTACTGCTGCCAAACCGAAGCCCAAATCCAGGAGAGGTCGGCTAAGCGTTGAGACTCAACGGGGACTCTACCAAAACAGGGTTCATGGGTGGGATGTGTCATGGTCATTCGGCCTAGCCTCGTCTTACTATTCGAGGGCAGACGAAGGTAGCTATTGCGAGTATCTGATCCTCACTCTTAGGGGCAAAGTGATGTATCCCGAGGGGTTTAAATACCCTGACGTCGAATGCCAACTTTCAGCAGATCCAAGGCTTTCACAAGACGTTGCTCCGGCTACGAATATTGGCTTTTTGACCGCCACCGAGTCGCGATTAATGGCGTATATACCAGTTTGTCGAGAACAGATAGGAGCCCTCATCGCTGGGGCTGATCGATTTCGTAATCTGCAACTGAGCGCTGCCCCTTTGCGCTATCGGCGGGCGCTGGTGATGTCGATCAACCTAGACTCAGAGCCGGAGCCAGACTGGTGATCCGGCGCATGCCCGGTGCTCAGAGCCTACGGCCCCGGCGGTTTTAACCTGAGTTGAAGTAGATTACGATTTGATCGGGAGCTTCAGCTCGGGCTTTTAGTCAAAGGTCAACCAGTTCAACGTGAGCGCAAGGATGATGTTTCAAGCAGCAGCACAGGAGGCCCGCGTTGCTGTTTTGGTTGATTGCGATAACGTATCTACAGACGTGCTCGAACACGCGCTGCGGGTAGTCGCGCAGTTCGGAAGAATCGTGTTACGGCGTGGCTATGGCAACCATGCCACTCTCGCAAAAAAAAGGCAAAATGCCTTGGTGAAACTGGCTTTCACACCGTGTCTTCAGTACCAATACGCAGCCGGAAAAAACACCTCCGATATTGCATTGGCATTGGACGCCTTGGAAGCACTTTTTGACCATCGTGCAGATACTTTCTGCATTGTGACCAGCGATTCCGACTTTGCTTACCTGTGCCGAAAGCTTCGCGAAAGAGGGGCCACGGTATGCATTGTTGGCGAGGCCAAAACACCCGATGCCTTGCGGAATGCTAGCGATCAGTTTTTCGAGTGGACACGCCCATTACCAGAGACGACCTCGGAATCAATCGGATCGCAATCCAGGGTCGATAGCCAGCGCATCGATACAGCAAAATCTGCACCCGCCAAAGCTCCAGTGAAACTGCGACCAAGATTCGTTATTGCGGTGGTAGATCTGTTGGCCGGTGGTACTAGCGAGGGGCGCGTAACGCTTGGCATGCTCGGTCATTACCTGAAACGTACTGATCCCGCGTTTTCACCTAGCGCTTACGGCCACTCAGGCCTGCTGGATATGATCAAAACGTACGACCTTCTCGATTTGATCATGGCGCCTGGCGGCCATTGGACTGTGGGCATCGCACCGGACGTTCCAGACCATCAATATCAGTAACCGGCAGCTATCAAATCCCCACATCTGATTGCGCGACGTTGATGCGTTTTACTACACCCAGCATCCGAATCCCCAGTGTCTCGGTGTTCAGCGTTCTGGGACGGCCACTTTTTTGCAGACTCATCTAAACAGGCGCTCAAGCCCGATGCTGATCTGCCGATACGTGTTGGAGTGATTTTGCCATCCAAGCATCATCGCAACGTCACGTAATTTCCTATGGCAGGGAGCGGCAAAATGGATAACACCGAGATCGAACGCGTCAGAGTGCAAGCAACTAAGCAGGTGAAAGACATTCTTGATCAACTGGAGAATGACTATCCGGGCGTGACTGAGGGCTTGGCTGCAGCACTTGGCTCATCCGCTGGCGCAGCAGGGTCTCTCGGCGCACTCTATATGCTGGGGATGACCGGTCTTTCAGGAGCAGGTATCACTTCTGGTCTCGCTACCGCTGGTGCGCTGGTTGGTGGTGGCATGGTAGCGGGCATCGGCGTCCTAGCTGCGCCTATCGCCCTACTGGGAATAGGCGGTTACGCACTCATGAAGAGTCGTAAGAACGCAAAACTCACAGCAGCTTTAAAAGAGGCCATCAGTAAGCTCTACAATATCCAGGAGCGGTTGATGAAAAATGCTGAGCATTTCAAAGCAGAGATTGCCGCTATCAAACAAACTATGGAAATGCTTACAAGGAAGAAGCCATCGTGAGTGAAAAAGTCTACCGTGATGAGCTGAGTGCTTTGGCGCTGCTCAATGATCGCTCCCAGGCGATAGAGGTGTCGCATGAGGGCATTGCCTCGGAAATTCAGCTTATCCGAGCTCAATTATTAGGGCTGGGCGCCACGGTAGACTCCTTTCCTGATTCTGCAAATTTCGTAGTAACGGAGGTATCAGTAGCTATTCACCCTACTGCTTCGGTTGATATCGACGATATCTACGCTCATGCACGTGGAAAATTTCCAAATGCTCGCCTCAAGGATATCCTAGACGATAACGACTTCGAGGCCATAGACGGGAGAGTAGCGAAGCGTCTTGAGGCTTTTAATGCCAAATATAGCTTAGATGGTTGGGATTATGCCATTGCAGGCTGCAGCGGGTTGCTCGCAGGAGCACTGGATGTCCTATTCGTTCGTCCTCCACCAAAACCTACAGCTAGTTGGGACACGCCAGTTGATGGTGCCTTTAATAAATGGATTCAAGACGCGCTCAATAAGTGGCTTCCTAAAGACCTATCAAAAAAGCTAAGCGAAGCATGCAAGATTGGCGCTCCGGATAGCTCTGTATGGTCAGATCTTATCGGCGCTCCAGAGAAGGTGCTCAATCCAACCAATCATAGGCTTCGCTCACTGGCACACGACCCCATCCTAGGTTTTTTCTACGGTGTGTATGACATGATTCATGGCACGTGCACCGTTGTTGTCAATGGAGAAGTACGTCAAATTCCGAGCACCAAGGGCCCTACCGAAGGAAACTTGTTCCAGCTATTGGGTAGAATGCTTGGCCACTTACTGTCTGATGTGAATGCACCGTCTGCCAAAGGGAACAGAGGGATGGGGCTTCCAGCTCCGTTCATGGGGTTGTTGCGAATGTTCGAGCATATAAACATCAACGGGATGTCATTCGGCAAGCAGATCGAGTGGATGTATGTAAACGGCTACGACTTCAGACAGTTTCTTGTGACGAGCGTTCCCGCAGTGATTATGGAAGTGATCATGCGTGTCTTCTACATCGTGAAACAGGTCGCTGTGAATGGAGCATCCTTCGCTGATGCTTTTATGGACACCCTGCCAGGTCGTATGAGCCCACGTTTCCGCATCATGCTGGCATTGGCTTACGGCACTAGCAGTGCGGTCAACGCCGGGAAAATGTATGTCACTCAGAATCTTCTTAACTTAAATTATGCTTCTTGGATGGGCTTGTTCTGGAACGGAGCTCACGCTATAAAGTGGACGGCATATGGCCGACACATGAAGTTCTGGAACGAAGTCGAGTTGCAGGAGCTTAAGGATCTGATGGACTACTCACAGAAACTGGACACCTTGGCCGAGCGTGCTAAGAAGCTCTGAAGCCTGATCAAAGCCGCTTAGGGCGCTTCGTTAGGCATATTTTCCAAACGGGCCGGCGGAAATTTTCATTGTAAATACGATAGCGGGAGCCTCGGGCTGATAGGGCCTCGCGCTGATGCAGTCACTTCAGCTCGAACTGCCAAAATCCGCTATCTGGCCGCCGGGAATAGTAAATAAAAGCGAGGTGATACTATTGAGATTTTGCGAAAACATAGTTCCTCTTATCATTTCTGATCTGTCCTTGGAGAAGGCGGATGTGAAAATTTTTTCACCATATTTGACTGGGGATGTGGCGTTCGATATCGCGTCTCTAGCGAGGGTAGTAAAAGTATATACGCTATTGAATGTTGAGGTCTTAGCGTCTGGCGGCTCTGAATACAAGACCTTAAGAAGATTATTGGACGAAAAAATAACTCTATTTAGAGTTCCCAGGCTTCATGCGAAGATGGTAGTGGCTGAAGGACGATTTATAACTATTGGCAGCCAGAACCTTACAGTAAATGGCGAGCGCCGAAATAAAGAGGTAAATGTCAGGCTCGGAAGCGCGCCTGTGAAGGCTTTGCAATTGATTTCGAAGATTGAGGCAGCAGGCGAACTGGTGACACTTGAATTGCTAGATTATATAAAGGGCCAAGCTGACAAGCTTGCGGCAAGGTATGAAAATTTAAAGCTTGAGTTATCTGCGGCGGAAAAAAAAGTAAATGCATATGCTTTGGAAACTTCTGGAGTAGATGGCGGCCGCACGCGTTTAGATGCTGGTGTCGTGCGAAGTATCGGCGAGAAACCTCGATCAAACCCGAGGCGATGTTCGATTGTTTCCAGGTATGATGATAAGAATTTGGGTTGGAAGCACTCTCTCAAAGGGGGGGAGCTATTAGAGTGGGAAATCTCCCAAAAAATTATCCGGCTTAGGCCGCAATATCGTTATCTCTGCATTTCCAAGACCGGGAGCATAGGCTGGGTACGTGTAAATAACACTGTATACTCTTTTATTGAGAACGAAGTGGGGTTTGTGCCTGGGAGTCTTCCAATTAATGTTAAGTGGGAGGTTTTCTTAAGTGCAGGGCAAGATGCAGGTAGTAAGCTGATAGGTGGAGAGCGCACTAATTTGCTAGTGACTATAAAGAGTTTTGGGCTAGAGCTTTGTCGTGTATTTATTCGCTATGACATAAATGAGGTTAAGGCATACCAGCCTTTGATGCCATCAAGAATTAGTGACAGCAAAGCATCGGTCATGGAATCTAAGCAGGCAATAAAAGTCATAAATAACAATGTGGCTACTTTTGAGGCTCAAATAAAATCGCTTGTGACAACCCCTTTTAAGTTTGAAACGAATTTGACCGGTATGCGGGCGGATAAGTTTTTCGGTCGAAATGGAACAAGCGTTGATTTGCAGCTTGTGGATATTGGAAATGGGTACGCACTCAGCGTTATTCCTTAAATCGATAGGCTTTTTTCTCCGGGTAATCCAGTCTTTTAACCACTCATATCACCCGCTCGCCGGCACCCTTGTTCGTCCCTGTGGGCAGAGTTGCTTGAAGAATTTTCCCGTGTGCACAGTGGTGGTCAACACAGTCTTTACTCGAGCACTGATCGGATCGATTCATTTGCCCTTAGCCCAGAACGGTAACCTGCCACAAGCCACTAAATCGATCCGCAGGCCTTCAGCTACCGCGCTAACTGCAGCGCGCCGTAGGCGATGAACCGCTCGCCTTGGGGGCCTCAGCTCTTCGATGCAGACGGCTATGCCATCGGTCTGAACGAGCCGTACACACCTCTCTTCGTCGCAATTGCGTGCAAACGGTTGACCGCTAGCGAAGATCAAAGTTAACTGTATATCTGTACAGTTAATGCGAATCCAGTTCCATGGTCACTATCCTCGGCCCTCTTTCATCATGCGGTGCTCTGCTACCCCTCTATTCCTATAGAGTGCCGGCAGGCTTTCCATCACCTGCCGCCGACCATCTTGAGCAGAAGATCTCGCTCGACGAGCTCCTTGATCTACGTGCGCCGCACATGTACCTGGTACGGATCGAAGGGGACAGCATGATTGGCGCGGGCATCTTCTGCGGGGACATTGCGATTGTGAACCGCGCGCTGGAAGCTGAGCCTGGACACATTGTTATCGCCGCTATCGACTCGGAACCCGTGTGCAAGCGCTTGGCGAAAGAGCATGGCCAGATCGTCCTGAAGTCCGAAAATCCAAAATACCCCTCGCGATACATCCTAGAGGGAGAGGGACTTCAGGTATGCGGTGTCGTGACCTTCAGCGTGCGCAGCCATGAAAAACAAGCATGAGCCCGTCTTTGCGCTGATCGACTGCAACAGCTTCTACGCGAGCTGTGAGCGCGTGTTCAGGCCAGACCTTCGTCATACACCCATCGTCGTGCTCAGCACTAACGACGGGTGTGTCATAGCCCGCTCAGCCGACGCCAAACCACACGTGAAAATGGGCGCTCCATACTTTCAAATTCGGGACGTCTTGCAGCGCGAAGGGATCATGGCCTTCTCATCCAACTATGCGCTGTATGGCGACATGAGCCAGCGCGTAATGAGCGTCATCGAGTCGTTGGTGCCGGCAGTCGAGGTCTACAGCATCGATGAGGCATTCGCTGATTTGAGTGGCGTTCAAGGAGACTTTGAGCGCCTTGGCAGAGTCATCCGATCCTCGGTCTATCGCCACACTGGCATCTCGGTAGGTGTTGGCATCGCTGGTACCAAAACTCTGAGCAAACTCGCGAACCACGCGGCAAAAAAGTGGCAAGCCCAGAGCGGTGGGGGCGTCGATTTACGAGACTGGGTGAAACGGGAATGGGTACTGAAAAAATGTACCGTCTCTGATGTCTGGGGAGTGGGTCGAAAGATGACGGTTCACCTCGAAAGCATGGGTATCAACACCGCCTGGGATCTAGCCAACGCGGACGCATGGATAGCAGTCGCGTTTGACTTGGTAGACAAAATTCGCGAGCTGACTGCTGGAGGAGATAAACAAGCTCAGGCGCAAGTTGCACGTTTTGAACAGATCCAGGCACGAAATGATATTTCAGGTGCACTCGGATTTGAAAAAGAGCTTCCTAACATGGCGCTTTCAAAATTTGAGTTCATATCCTCATTAGAGTACCTAGATCTTAGTAGGCTAATCGAGGATCGAAATAGGTGTGCCCATCCTTCGCAAGTGACCGATGATCAGGTCTTCCAAGCCTCCGCTGAGCTGGCTAGGCTACATATTTCTATTTCTATTTCTATTTCTATTTCTATTTCTATTTCTATTAAAGCCATCTTGTCTCAACCCGCGACTCAGGGTAAATCTGCACTCGACCGAATCATGGTTGAAGTTGATTCAAGATATTTCCCCTCCAAAAAAAAGATGTCTACGATTTTTTTAATGCTGGGCCACTGGGGAGACCCAAGAAATCACTTTATAAAAATTTCATTACAATAATGGTAAAAGGCCTCATGCACGCGGGCACCTCCGGCCTAAGGCGCTCTCGGGCCAGTAATTCTCTGATCGCTATGCAGACTATGCATCCTGAGCTCTGGGCCGTCCATTTTCCTGACGTCCTTCGCGCAGTTATGGGATCTATTTTAAGCGAAGCTGACCTTGCTGTGGCGGCGCGCTTCTTTGTTTATCCTAAAGGGTTGGGAGCATGGGAGTTGTTATCGAAAGTAGAAAAACTTCGAGTCTGCAACTTTGTACGAAATGCTCCCGTGCCTATGCTAGAAGATTTGGATGATTTTTTCGATCTTCCTAATACCCATGAGATCTACAAGTCGGCTCTAGCTAGGATTCGGGCTGCTTCCTTTGATGAGCTCAAGGCAGTCGCATGGAGTCTGTTTGTTCCAGATGAAGTCTTCAAAGAGATTCTAAAATTTTATGAGCGGTCAGAAAGTTTTGCGGTGGCGAACGAGATGGGGAAATATATACGGGGTCAGTTAGGGGACGTGCTTGGCCTCAAAGGTTTTTTAGATAGCATTATTCAGATTGCAGCCAAAAATGATCAAGTGAAGTTCAGTAGCGAATTAGTCAATTTGCTTCGGGCTTTCGCATCGGATAAAAGCATTGGGCTTGACTATGTAGGATCCGAAGTTTCCAATCATAAATTGACCGTGGATGGCCTATAGAAAACTCCCGCGCCAAGTCAACAAAGTATACTGCTTTCTCAATTGTAGACCGCCTTCCTGGAGGCCATTCGGTCGCTGAGATAATAGATTGGATAAGCGCAACACTTATGCGGGGACAGGGTATTCTACTAAGCAAGACCTATCTACTTGAGGTGCAAGTAATACGCCTATGGGCTCGGCTACCAATGCCTCGTCACTCGTCTATTTCGTCTCTAGTTCGAGCTCGCATCCAAGCCCAAGCCCAAGCGCGACTCGATATCAAGAACCAGTGTGGCTATTTCGTGTGTGATTCCCTTCAAACCGTCAGCAGTAGTGCCCATCCCAATCAAAAAAGCCATCCTCCGAGCGTCCTCTTCATATTTAGCGAGGAGCGCGCTGACCTGCTGCTCTTCGGACATGTCGACTGTCGGCAGTTGATATGGCCGGCTTTGCAGTTCGAGGTTGGCATATTCTCTTGCCCGCTCCGTATCAGAATTGTTCATTTCAATCATCGATATCAGGCCTTTTGCGCGCATATAAAATCGTACGATCTGCTTTGATGTTTCGGAAGGCAACTGTGTTAGGCAGGCTGGTGCGGAATCAAAAACTGGAAAAGGATCACTGCCTACTGGAAATACACAGAGATAAGGATCTCCGTCCGGAAGCGCCATAAGATCTAACGCGTACTCTGCTTGATAGAGATCCCAAGCGGTAGAAATTTCCACCATGATCAACGCAACAGTATTAGTAAGTACCACTACGCGGTCGTCTTCCAACTGACGCTGCCGGAATTCACGCTCGCTCGATGCCCTTTTTGATTCACTTTTCTGAGCAGCTCGTGTGGCCCATAGCGTGAACATCCCCCCAATCACCGCCCCTACCAGAGCACTCCATAGCTCTTTGGAAAAGGCTGCATTAATGGCGTTAATGGTCCAGGTCGCAATATCCGTCAAGTCCATACCATCCCGATCTACGTAGTCAGCTATTTCCTATTGAACATATCGCTGCAGGCGCAGCATCTGGCGTGGCCGAGGTTCTTATAGCCCAGTTATTTCATTCCCGGCTCCTTGGCCAGTGCGCGCGAGGACTTCGGTGGCGGCACTGGGGTGGTGACACTGACGTAGATCCATCCTTCGATTTCAGCGCCCCTGTAGTCTACTGAAACGTAAAACCAGCCTTTGTTATTTTGTTCCATTACCTCTACTGGGGTGCCAAGAGGCAAGGACAGCAAAGCCTCGGCGGAAGTGGCGGGATTTGCTCGCAGCCTAGCTCCTTCACGATTGACAACACGATAGTCAGCAAGCAGATCGCGCTCGTGATTCGGTAACTGCTGGACTTGGCTATGAACATCTGCGGGTGTCGATGCCCCCGACAACAGTGCTGTCAAGATCAAATAAGCGGAATACGTCTCAACGATCCGCAGAAGGGTCTCCCAGACAACGACGAAAGCCAGATAGAATGATTGCAGGCGCTGGAGCGCTGAGATTGAAAGATTGGCAATATTATTCGTTTCAAGTGCGCCGACAATCTCTCGATCCAACACATCTGTGGCCATAGCCACATCTCTAATCTCTAGGCCTTCGGAGATATCTGCCACAATGACGTTGTCGGCAGGAGCACTAGCAGCACTCTCGGATGCAAAGTATCTAGCTAGAGACGAGGAGCTGATCAGCTCGGAATACGAAGCAGCTACGGCAGAGAGATTTTCCTGCAATCGAGCGTTGTCACCGAACGTTGAAAACTGCTCTTGGACTGCGGTGAAATAGGATGGCTTGGCCATCAAAGCCATTTGTTCCCGCATCTGCTTGTGGAAAGATGGATTGGCTAACGCTTCCATTTGTTTCCGCAGGTCATCCATATGCGACGGGTTCGTGAATGCGGCGACTTGCTTACGAAGCTCTGCGATGTACCTAGGGCTTGATAATTCATCCAGCTGCTCGCGCAGGCGGGCCATACTCGGAGGGTTCGCGAACGCGGCCACTTGTCCACTAAACTCGGCCATGTAAGGGGGATTCGCCAATGCAGCCAGTTGCTCTCGCATCTCGGCCATTTGCATTGGATTCGCAAACGCCCCGACCTGCTTTCGAAGCTCGGCCAGGTACGTGGGATTTGCTAATGTCACTAGCTGCTTGCGTAAGCTTGGCAGGCGGAGTGGGTTCGTGAATGCGAGCACTTGCTTACGAAGCTCGGCTAGGTGTGAGGGATTTGCCAATGCCTCAAGCTGCGCTTGCAGTTCAGCTGCGTAAGATATCGATGGGCTTGTTCCTTTCGCCATTACCTTTCCCCAGCCACCCAGTGCGGATACTTTATTCGCCTTAAGAACTCTGCGAGAACAGATCCCTGCAGCATTTTCGAGTTTGTATTGTGTTGAATAGAGTGCCTGATTTTGCCGACAGAAGCACCCCCGGCGCCACGAGTAGTGAATCGCCCTTGGTTTCCTAGACACTCTCCAAGCTCAGAAAATAGCGTTTCTCATACTCTACTGGCGACAGCTGCATAGCACCGCTGTATCGACGCTTGGGGTTATGGAGCATCTCGATGTAATCGAAAACATCACTTCGGGCTTCGTCACGCGTTGCGTAGATCTTTCGTCGGATTCGCTCCCGCTTCAAAAGCTGGAAAAAGCTCTCGGCTACGGCATTGTCGTGGCAGTTCCCCCGTCGGCTCATGCTGCTGATCACATTGTTGGCCTTCAGGAAGCTCTGCCAATCTGAGCTACTGAACTGACTGCCTTGGTCTGAGTGAATCATCACTTGCTGCTGTGGCTTGCGTCGCCACACGGCCATCAGCATGGCGTCGATGGCCAGGTCGCTGCTCATCCTGGGCTCATTGACCAACCAATGACTTGGCGGGAGAACAGATCCAGCACTACCGCCAGGTACAGCCACCCTTCATAGGTGCGGATGTAGGTGATGTCGGTCACCCAGACTTTATTCGGCTCACTGACCTTGAACTGCCGGGCCAGATAGTTGGGGGGGCCACTGTTGGTTTTCCGCCATAAAACCCAGTACCACGGCGATAGCCCGTTTGCGAACGCAGCCCCTCTGCCTGCATCAAGCAACCGACTCGATTTCGCCCACAGATCTCTCCTAGCTCTCGCAGGTCATCGTGAATCTTGCGATAGCCATACACGCCGCCGCTTTCTAACCAGGCCTGCTTGATCAAGCCAAGCAGGCGCTGATCTTCTTTGGCTCGGGCAGATTGAGGTTGGGCCAACCAAGCGTAGTAGCCGCTGGGATGCACCTTGAGGATTTGGCAAAGGCGCCGCACCGGGTAATCCGTCGAGTGCTTCTTGGTGAAGGCGTACTTCAGTTGCACTCCTTGGCAAAGTACGCGGCGGCCTTTTTAAAGATGTCTCGCTCTTCAGTCTCGCGCTTGAGTTCAGCGCGAAGCTTGCGCAGTTCGGCTTGCTGGTCATCGTCCTGCTGACGCTGCTCTTGGGGTTTGCTGTAGAGCCTGATCTAGGCGTAGAGGCTGTGAACGGACATACCTAGGCGCTGGGCAACATCGGCGACTGGCTTGCCTTTCTCTGTCGCTTGCTTGACCGCTTCGATCTTGAATTCTTCAGGGTAACGCTGACGACTCATGGCACCTCCTATTTGGGCCTCATTATGAGGCTTGGAGGTGTCTACGAAATCAGGGGCGATTCAGTCGGTGGGAAGTATGGCTCATGGCTCAGATTCTGGAGGGGGCGAAGCTCAGGGCTATCGGATTGTGCAGTTCAGTGTAGGGGGGTAGAAATCACCGCTTCTGCCGCATGATCCGTACCGATCACCAGGCCATTGTTGGCGTTGGCAATGGTGTATTGCGCGACCATGCGCACACGGGCCTTGACGTTGCCCATGACGAAGTCGCGACGGGCATCGCTCAGTTCCTGCAACTGGGTGGTTTGCAACGCCAGGCCCTGCACGGCGCTGGCAATGTTCACCGTTTCTTCGACGTCGGCGCGAATGAAGCGCATGGAAGCCGCTGCGTCGTCCTCGTCGTGCTGCACGTTGTAAGGTAGGCGCACGGCGATGAACCGGTAGTCGGTATCACCCGTGCTCGCGCGCAGTTCCTCAATGGCCAACTGTGCCAGGCGTCCGGCCGTGAGCGAGTCGACGCCGCCGCTGATGCCCAGCACCAGGACTTTCAAGCCTGCGCTGGTCAGGCACTGCTTGATGAAGGCCTTGCGGCGTTCTATTTCCTGATCGATGGCGTGGTCATCGGCGAACGGGGGGACCACGGCCAGGGCGGCGGCGATCTCGCTTTGGCGGTTGCTCATGGGCGGACTCCTTGAAGGTGGGGTTCGAGCGGGGAGGGTGAAAGCTTACATCGAAAATAGGGGGAGTGTTGGAGTGGTCATACTGGCCTCTTCGCGGGCAGAGCCCGCTCCCACAGTGTATGCACCTACAGTGGGACGCAGCGGGCTTGTGGGCAGAGCGGCGAAGGGGGCGGCACTCCCAGGCGAACGTCTACATCACTTCTGATGCTTCTTGACCCATGTCTCCATCTGGTCGATCTCGGCCTGCTGGGCCTTGATGATGTCTTCGGCCAGCTTGCGCATTTCCGCGTCCTTGCCGTATTTGAGCTCGATCCTGGCCATGTCCAGCGCCGCCTTGTGGTGGGCCAGCATGCCTTTGGCGAACGCCACGTCGGCGTCTTTTTCCATACCGCCTTCGTGCATGGATTTCTGCATGGTTTCCATGCTCATCATGTATTCATGCTGCATCGGCGTCATGTCGCTGTTGCTGTGCGACATCTCGGCAGCGAAGGCGGGGGCGGCCATACAGGCCAGGAGCAGGGCGACGGTGGTTTTCATGGTAGTGACCAATCCGAGAGTGGGTTCGATGGGTTGACGGGCAGCCGTGAGGAAGGTTCCGTGTGGGGACTGTTCGAGTGTACGCAATGTTTTCCGAAAACCTTCGCGGACGATCAAGGTCAGTCCGTGAAGGGGCGGGTTTATTGGTTATCGATTGGTGAAAGTACGTGCTGCATTCGATGAACTGAAAGGCTAGACATCCTGTTCTTTGCCTGGCTGATTTCTGTTCGTACTTGCTCTTGCTATCAGTCGAGGCATCGGTTGGCTGTCATCGATTTCGTCTTCTGGTTCCACGATATGGCTGAGTGCCCTTGCAACGAGAGTGTCCAGGTTCTGATCGAACGATGTCAGGTCGTAGCTTCTCCAGGCGCCGCCGGGTGTGTTGTCGAAGCCTATGATCATCACGTCCTCGGGACAGCGCAGGCCACCTTCTTTTCTGATGGCGTCCATGACGCCGAAGGCCATGAGATCATTGGTGCAGAACACGGCATCCGGACGGCTGCCGTCAGTGGCCAACGTACAGCCCCAATCGTATCCACAACGATAGGTGTAGTCGCCCTCGACCATGGTAGGTGCACAGGCATCAAGCGCCGCCAACTCCTGAGCAAAGCCCAGGCCACGTTCTCGATGCGCAATGTGATCTCCCGGACCGCCTATAAAAGCAAAACGGGTAGCTCCCCGTTCCACGAAGTGGCGCGCGGCCAACCGACCTGCGGCTCGATTGTCGCAGTTGATTGCCTTGATATAGTCGTTGGTAATCTCTGAGTTGAGCGTGACCACAGGGACGCGGTGAGCAGCGAGGGCTGTCGCTATATCATGTGAACCCACGGAGAGCGAACTGACGACGCCATCGATTCTGTACCCGGCGAAGTCTGCAACCACCGCGTCGAGCAGACGGTCACTTTCAACCTGGATGACCATCGCCTGTTTGCCACGAGCGCTGATGCCCTTGAGAAAGGCGTCCAGCGCCATGGTGTGGAACGGGTTATAGAAACCTCCAGCCACCACGGCAATGATGTGCGACCGACCGCTCAACATCATGCCGGGCAGACGGTTGGGCTGGTAGCCCAGTTCTGCCGCAGCTTCCATGATTCGTTTGCGCTTCGCTTCGGAGACGCTACCGCCCGCTGTGAACGCCCTGGAAACCGCTGACTGCGAGACGTTGGCCAGGCGTGCCACGTCGTGGGACGTGGCGTTCGTGCGCCCTGAAGACGTCATGAGGTCATGGGCCCGGTCGGTTGGCTATACGTGTGTGGATTCACATCAGGTTCCCTGTGTTCTCGCTGGAATGCATCGAGTATTGCCGATAGTCGTTCAAGCTTTGAAACGAAATTTCAACTACCTCGTCAGCAGAGTCCAGCGTTACTGCAGTTCACCTGTTGCAACGTGTTAGCACTGTAGCAATGGAGGGCGTGACGGGTAGGGTCGGCGTCAAAGTAGCTTGATAGGCATGATAAAGATCTGCTTTGCCTTGGTACACCTGACGAGAAGGTTTGCCCTGCGGATCAACTTCGTTGTGCCAGCTGCCAAGTTGTCTGTCGATCACGTGTTGATCGACATAATTCCAGAAAGACCGATACCAGTCTTCATATTGAATATCACCTGTACGCTTGAGCAGAGTGGCTGCTGCCGTGATGGCTTCAGCCTGGACCCAATGGGCTCTGATCTTTACGCAAGGCCTATCATCCCAACCAATGGTGTAGACAATACCGGGCAGACCGTCTGCAGCCCAGCCGGTTTCAATACCCGCATTGAACAGTCCTACCGCATCCTGGAACAGCCATGCAGGCGCCTCTTTGCCATTGGCCAGAAGCGCAGCTTCCAGTTTCACGAGTAGGTGTGACCATTCGAAGAAGTGACCGGGCGTCATCCCAAAAGGACGCAGATCATCCGTGGGTTTGTCTTGGTTGTAGGTTTTATCGATGTGCCAGGAGGGGTCGAAGTGTTCGGCTACCCGATAGTGATTGGCGCGGGCATGCACATGGATCACGCGGGTCGCGATTCTGAGCGCGCGGTCCCGCCACAGGGGGGCATCCAGTACATCTGCCAGGGCCATGCACATTTCAACGCTGTGCATGTTGCTGTTGGCACCTCGATAGTGCTCCTCATCGCCCCAGTCGGCCGCGAAGCTTTCACGCATCGCCCCTTCGCTCTCTGACCAAAAGTGCCTTTCCAGAACGTTGACGATTGCGTCCAGAAGAACGCTCGCATTCTGCGCTCCTGCCACGCAGGCTGAGGATGCAGCCAGGCCAACGAACGCATGGACGTAGGCCAGCTTCCGGCCGCATACATCGGCAGCGTCGGGTAGCCAACCGTCGTTGACGGGATCGCGTAACGGACCCAACAGCGCCGTTACGCCATGTTCGACCAGTGGCATGCACCCGGGCAGGCCGAGAATGGCCCCCAGTGCATAGGCGTGTGTCATGCGTGCCGTGATGATGGTTTCAGCCACTGGATCGGCAGTCAGTTCACCGTGGTCATCAAGCGCGGCGAAACCGTTCGTCACTTTTGATTGTTTGGAAAATTCGAGTAAGCGCTGCCCCTGCGTATCAAGCCAATGGCTGTGTCTTGGATTGTCTATCCAAGCGCAAAGGGGCGGCGCCACATAGGCGAAGGCATTATCCATTGATGATCATCCCGCCGTTGACATGAATCGTCTGCCCGGTGACGAAGGAGGCTTCTTCACTGGCGAGATAGACGTACGCCGGCCCAAGCTCACTGGGCTGTCCAATGCGTTTCATGGGGACATCCTTGCCCATGTCGGCGACCATCTGGGGATCCATGGGGCCGAAACCGGCCGGCTGGATCGAGGTCCAGACAGGTCCCGGAGCTACTTCATTCACCCTGATGCCTTTGGCGGCCAGTTGAAGGGCAAGTGCGCGAGTAAAACCTGCTTGAGCGGCCTTGGTCGTCGAATAGGCGACAAGGAACTCGTTACCGGCGAAGGCATTGACCGATGTGGTGTTGATGATCGATGCGCCTTCGCCGAGGTGCGGCAGAGCGGCACGGCTGAGAAAGAACATCGCATGGACATTGATTTCGAAGTGCCATAGCCAATCACTGTCTGATATGTCGCTCAGGTCTTTGGCAACTTTCTGGATGCCGGCGTTGTTCACCAGTATATGAAGGCTGCCAAAAGCGCCGATTGCCGTGTCGATCACTTGTTTGCACGCTTTGGGGCTGCGCAAGTCGGCTTCGATCGAAAGCGCTTGCACGCCTTCCGCCTCGATCATTCGGATAGATTCCGCCGCGTCGTCTGCCTCCTCTGGCAAATGGACGATGGCGACATCTGCACTCTCGCGGGCAAAGTGGACGGCCACGGCGCGGCCGATGCCGCTGTCTCCGCCGGTCACGATCGCTTTCTTGCCTTGCAAGCGACCCGCGCCCTTGTAAGTAGGCCGGATATGCTCAGCAGGCGGCGTCAATTCGGTTTCACGGCCGGGCATGCGATTCTGGGATTGGGGAAGTATCTGCATTTCAAGACTCTCGATCAGGGGGTGTAAAACCTCTGATTTGAGCGAAGCAGATTCGTTGCATCGCGATGCAAAAAAAATTCAGGCACTCGCGATCAGTCATCGAGGCTTGAAAAAAAATCGAACGTTAACGCGGGCAAGGGATGTGCTGGTCTCCAGCTTGCGAGCTGGGTAGCACGAAGAATGTGCGGAAAAAGGCGGGGTAGGTGAACCCTTCAAGCCTCTTTGCAGAGGCTTGAAGGGGGCGGTGCGATTACGAGCTAGGGGTATTGAAACCTGGGATCACTGGCAAGCTTCGCAATCCGGCTCGTCGATCGCGCAGGCTTTGGGCACAGGCGCCGGGCCGGCTGGAGCGGCCTGCATCGGCGCGCTGTCGCCACCGCTGGATACGGCGTTGAGCTTGCTGGTGCTGATGGTCGACTTCTCGGTGCTGGTCGCGGCCAGGGCACGGAGGTAGTAGGTGGTTTTCAGACCACGGTACCAGGCCATGCGGTAGGTCACGTCGAGCTTCTTGCCCGAAGCACCGGCGATGTACAGGTTCAGCGACTGCGCCTGGTCGATCCATTTCTGGCGACGGCTGGCGGCGTCGACGATCCACTTGGTGTCCACTTCGAAAGCGGTCGCGTAGAGGTCTTTCAACTCCTGCGGAATGCGTTCGATCTGCTGCACCGAGCCATCGTAGTACTTCAGGTCATTGATCATGACCGAGTCCCACAGGCCGCGCGCTTTGAGGTCGCGAACCAGGTAGGGGTTGATCACGGTGAATTCGCCCGACAGGTTCGATTTCACGTACAGGTTCTGGTAGGTCGGCTCGATCGACTGCGAAACGCCGGTGATGTTGGCGATGGTCGCGGTCGGTGCGATGGCCATGATGTTCGAGTTGCGAATGCCTTTCTGCACGCGGGCACGAACCGGCGCCCAGTCCAGGGATTCGTTGAGGTCGACATCGATGTACTTCTGGCCACGGGCTTCGATCAGGATCTGTTGCGAATCCAGCGGCAGGATGCCCTTGGACCACAGCGAACCCTGGAACGTCTCGTAGGCGCCACGTTCGTCGGCCAGGTCGCAGGACGCCTGGATGGCGTAGTAGCTGACCGCTTCCATCGACTTGTCGGCGAACTCGACCGCCGCATCGGAACCGTACGGGATGTGCTGTTTGTACAGCGCGTCCTGGAAGCCCATGATGCCCAGGCCGACCGGACGGTGCTTGAAGTTGGAGTTGCGCGCCTGCGGCACCGAGTAGTAGTTGATGTCGATCACGTTGTCGAGCATGCGCACGGCGGTGTTGATGGTGCGCTCAAGCTTGGCGGTGTCCAGCTTGCCGTCGGTGATGTGGTTCGGCAGGTTGATCGAGCCCAGGTTGCAGACCGCGATTTCATCCTTGTTGGTGTTCAAGGTGATCTCGGTGCACAGGTTCGAGCTGTGGACCACGCCGACATGCTGCTGCGGCGAACGCAGGTTGCACGGGTCCTTGAAGGTCAGCCATGGGTGGCCGGTTTCGAACAGCATCGACAGCATCTTGCGCCACAGGTCTTTGGCCTGGACGGTCTTGAACACCTTGATCTTGTTGTACTCGGTCAGCGCTTCGTAGTACTCGTAGCGCTCCTCGAAGGCCTTGCCGGTCAGGTCGTGCAGGTCAGGGACTTCGTTGGGCGAGAACAGGGTCCACTTGCCGTCGTCGAAGACGCGCTTCATGAACAGGTCAGGGATCCAGTTGGCGGTGTTCATGTCGTGGGTACGACGGCGATCGTCACCGGTGTTCTTGCGCAGCTCGATGAATTCTTCGATGTCCAGGTGCCAGGTTTCCAGGTACGCGCAGACCGCGCCCTTGCGCTTGCCGCCCTGGTTCACTGCAACCGCGGTGTCGTTGACCACTTTCAGGAACGGCACGACGCCCTGGGATTTACCATTGGTGCCCTTGATGTAGGAGCCCAGCGCGCGCACTGGGGTCCAGTCGTTGCCCAGGCCGCCGGCGAATTTGGACAGCATGGCGTTGTCGTGGATCGCGCCGTAGATGCCCGACAGGTCGTCCGGAACGGTGGTCAGGTAGCAGCTCGACAACTGCGGACGCAGGGTACCGGCGTTGAACAGGGTCGGGGTCGAGGCCATGTAGTCGAAGGACGACAACAGGTTGTAGAACTCGATGGCGCGATCTTCCTTGTTCTTCTCCTCGATCGCCAGGCCCATGGCCACGCGCATGAAGAAGATCTGCGGCAGTTCGAAACGCACGCCATCCTTGTGGATGAAATAACGGTCGTACAGGGTCTGTAGGCCCAGGTAAGTGAATTGCTGATCGCGCTCGTGGTTGATCGCCCGGCCCAGTTTTTCCAGGTCGAAGGTGGCCAGCACGGGGTTCAGCAGTTCGAATTCGATACCCTTGGCGATGTACGAAGGCAGGGCCTTGGCGTACAGGTCGACCATCTCGTGGTGAGTGGCGCTGTCGGCCACTTCCAGGAAGCTCAGGCCTTCGGCGCGCAGGGTGTCCATCAGCAGGCGGGCGGTGACGAACGAGTAGTTCGGCTCGCGCTCGACCAGGGTACGCGAGGTCATCACCAGGGCGGTGTTGACGTCGGTCAGGGCCACGCCGTCGTACAGGTTCTTCAGGGTTTCTTTCTGGATCAGACCGCCGTCGACTTCGGCCAGGCCTTCGCAGGCTTCGCTGATGATGGTATTCAGGCGACCCATGTCCAGCGGCGCCAGGCTGCCGTCAGCCTTGGTGATGCGAATGCTGGGGTGCGCCTCGACCGGTGCGTCGGCCGGGGTGCGGGTGGCGCGCTCCTTGGAACGCTCGTTGCGATAGATCACGTAGTCGCGGGCGACTTTCTGCTCGCCGGCACGCATCAGGGCCAGTTCGACCTGGTCCTGGATTTCCTCGATGTGGATGGTGCCACCCGATGGCATGCGACGCTTGAAGGTAGCGGTGACCTGTTCGGTCAGGCGCGCGACGGTGTCGTGGATGCGCGACGAGGCGGCAGCGTTGCCGCCTTCAACTGCAAGGAACGCCTTGGTGATGGCCACGGTGATCTTGTCGTCGGTGTAGCCGACCACGGTACCGTTGCGCTTGATCACGCGCAGTTGGCCTGGAGCGGTCGCGGCCAGATCCGGAGTGGCATCGGCGGCCTGCGGCGCTTTGGCCGGCGAGTTCTCGCGAGTTGTGTCGGTTTGCATGGGGTGAGTATCTCCACGTTCAAAAGTTTGAGCGGACGCCAGTCATTGGGTCCGTCACCAAAAAGCTGTAAGCGGAAGGCCTGAGCCTTCAACGCTTGGGTGTAGGAAAGAGCTGAAAATGCGGCCGTCCGCAGGCAGCGGTAGGCGGGGAATTCTTTAGTGCAAAACACGGGAAAAGCACACTGCAGGGGCTTGAGTTCGGCCTTTGACCTATGCTTGGCTTTTCACGGCCAAACCCTACATGTAGTGGTTTGCGCAGATCGGGATACAAGATAATGCGGTATCGAGGCTATTGCAAGGCGCCCAGCTGTGGATAAGTTGTGGGTATTTTGTGTGTGTCGCCAGCAGACGCTTGCAGGCCAAGAGGGGAGCGGCCTGAACCGTTTGTCACCTGAACTTGCCGACGTCTGCCGAGACCAAGCCTTGTGAAAGCGTGAATTTTTGTGTCGTCTATCTGGACTTCTTCACGTCAGCCGCCAAGAGCGCCGCACTGTCACGGGAACCCATGAACCTTCATCAAAGCGACTATCGCGACCTCCTCACCGGCCTTGCCGCCGACGACGATCCACGCGTCGCCGTGGCGCTCCCGGCCCTGTTGCAAAAGCGCGTGCTCGATCAACTGCTGACGCGCATCTATGGCGCGGCCCTGCTCGATACGCACAAACCGGCGCTGGTCTCGCAGTGGTCCAAGTACTACTTCATGCACTGGTTACCGGCGATGCTGGTCAGCCAACTGGCATACGGCTGGGACCTGCCGTTGCTGCTGCGCGAGACCGGGTTGATCCTCGACGAGCGGGGCGTGCCGTTGGCCGTGCGGTTTTTCGAAGCGGGGGAAGAGGGTGACGCGCAGGCGTCGCTGGAGCCGTGGATCGCCAGCAATCTGCGGCCATTCATCGATGCTTTGAGCCAATACGGCGAGGTGCCGCCCGCGGTGCTGTGGGGCAACGCGGGGGATTATCTGGAGAGCAGCGTGCGCCGGTTGCAGCAGATGGGCCTGCGCAACCTGGCGCCCGCCGAGGGCTTGATGAGCCAACGCAAGCTGGCCGACGGGCGGGCCAATCCGCTGTACCAGCCGGTGCGTTACCTGGGCGACGGGCGCCGCGAGCGGCGCCACTGCTGCCTGGCCCGGCAGGTCACCGACGTGCCGCCCTGCGAGCACTGCCCGCTGGGCTAGCGCCGGTCTGGATCACGCGTTGGCGGCGCGCATCGCCAGCACCTCCTCGGCGGTGTCGTTCTCATCTTCACTGATGCTGTACCACGGTGCATAGCGCTGACGCCGCAGCCATCCGGCCGCTGTCCAGGTTTCGGTCGGGCGCCCCAGTGCGTCGTAGAACTGCCGATCGTGATAGCTGTGCTCCGCATCGCGATGACTCTGGTCGTTGATGTAGCGGTCGCTGTTGGCGAAGTACGGACGATACACGCGGGTCACTTGCCCCTTGGTGTCGTATTCCACTCGCTCGCTGACACGCCAGCGCGGATCGGCGTGGGCATCGCCTTCGAGCAGCTCACCGTCTTCGTCGACCTGATGGGCCAGCCCCGGCTCCACCCGCTGCTTGCTCTGCAGGCTGCGACCGAATCCATCGAAGCTTTCCAGGCTCATGCGCACCTGCCGCTCGGGATCACCTGGATAGCGGTCCGCCTGGAAGGCTGCCACTCGTACGGGTTGGCGGGCATAGCTGGCCAAGGGTGCCAGCAGCTCGGCGGTCTGCACGTCCAGCTCGGCCCGCTGCCATTGGCGCCGTGCCGAGGCGCGAAGCAGCCCGTTGAGCATGACCTGGCCACGGCCCACCAACTCGGCCAGCGCCTGTGGATCGGCTACGCTGACCGTTGGGGCTTCGCCCATCCAGCTGTTGCTCTCGTACACATAGGCCATGGACCAATCGCCCAGCCCCGCAGCGTCATCGGCAATGGCCTCGACGACGGTGCCGGCCATGATCTGACCATCGAGTTCAGCGAAGCCGACTCGTTCACCCATCTCGGTGCCGAAGAAGGTATTGATGGAAACCCGACCGAAGGCGTCGTAACTGGCCTGTTGGCGGTTGTCGTTGGGGTCGATCACCTGCACCGGCAGCAAGGTGCTGTAGTCGTATTGCGCTTGGGTAATGCAGCCGTCGGCGGTGGTGACCTTCACCGGCAGGCAGCGATAGGTGTCGTATTCGACCTGGGTTTGCCCCACTGCCGGGCTTTGCCGGTAGGCTTTGACCCGGTAGAAATCCGCGGCGTCGCCGTAGGTTGCATAACCCTGGCGCACGGACCAGAGCACTCGCTGTGGTTCATCCGGAAGAAACGCCGGCATCTGCGTGTAGCCCAGCTCCAGCAGCTTGGCGTTCAACGCCGTACGGTCCATCACCTCGTCATAGGCTTGCAGTGCGGCCTCGTCCAGCTCTGCGGTTTCGGCAAAGTCGGCCAGGGCCAGAAAGCTGGCGGTGCCGTCGGCGCAGCCCTGGTAGCGCTGCATGCTCAGCCCGATCAAGGTTCGTGGTGCCGCGCTACCGAGCAAGCCGTCGTCGCGCAGCAACGCCTCATAACTCAACTTCGCAGCCGTGACCTGCGCCTTGGGCAACGACCAGGCATTGCTGCGACTGCGATACGGCAGGTGCAGGCGCCAGTGTTGCGGGTCGGTGGTCAGGTGGATGGCCTGGCTCAGGCTCTCGGTGAAGTAGTAGTGGTGCTGCGCCGAATCGAACGCATCGCGCCACCAGGTCTGCTCATGCTCGTCGCTGTAGGGCGGGGTATCGATCTCGTGCTTGCGCCGGGCATAGGCAATGCTCAGGGCGTGGGTGACCGCGCCGTAGGCATCGGTGCGCAGTTGCACGCTATGGCTGCACTGCGGGTCATCGGCAAGGCGTTCGTACTGGTAGCTCAGGCTTTCCAGGTTCAGGGGCAGCAAACGGGCGTAGCGCTGATGGGCACTGGCGGGCTGCAGCAAGCGCAGGCCGGACCGCTGCACCTGCACCGAGTAGGGCACGGCTTGGCGGGCATCGCCATCGAGGCCGAACACTTCGCTGCGCAGCATCTGGCCGCTGAGGGCGCGGGCCATCTGCGCACGCAGATCGGCATCGATGTCGGTGACGATACTGTCGTTGCCCGTGACGCCGTCGTGATCGAGCAGCAGCACCGGACCCAAGGCACGTGCCTCGGTATCATGGGTATCGACGCCGTGCAGCACTTCGTCCACCGCCCGTCCGGTGTGGAACCAGGTTTTGGTCAGCAGTGGCGGGGAAGACGGTTCGGCCTCGTCCGACGGGGCTTCGGAGTCGGTGGTCAGCAGCAGGCCGAAGCCGCGCACCTCGCGGTCGCGTCCATCGTAGTAGCCACGGCGGTAGTTCAAGCGCTGAGTCAGGGTATTGCCGGTGATCTCGTCATGTTGTACCTGGCGAACCACCAAGTGCATGGGGAATGGCAGTTCGCACACCGGCTTCTCGCCTGCAGCCAACAGTTCTTGCTTTTCGTCCAGCCACTCCTGCGCCGAGCTGCGGTAGTACGCGCGGCTGTCGGCACCCATATTGTTGTTGGAACCGGCCATCAGATAGGGTTTACGGCCGCGGTTGAAGTCCAGCCTCCAGTGGCGGTTATGCAGGTGCGGCACACTGATCACCAGGCTCGAACAGCCCAGCCCTTGCAGGTCTGCGGCACTGACCTGCCAAGTGTTGTCATAGTGCAGCCCCTCGGGCCAAACCTGCAGCACCGGGTCGGCAAAGCCATTGCCACCCTGGTTGAGGAAGATCTGCGCATGCTCGCTGTGCAGGTAGATCAGGTCGCTGGCACCGGAGCCGTCGAGGTCCGCCAGGCGTACTCGCGCGGCATCGAATTCGCCGTAGCTGAACGGCAGGCTGGCCAGCTTGAAGCTTTTGCCGAATTGGCCACGGCCCAGGTTCGGCCAGCAGCGTACTTCATCGTGGCGAATGCGGATCAAGTGTTGCTGGCCGCTGCCCAGTATGTCGCTGAAGGCCACCAATTCACTGCTGCTGTTGCTCAGTGTCGGCAAGGCATCGTGGGTGTGGGCCACTTCACGGGGCGCGATGAAACCCTGCTCGCGATCGCTGGCATACAGACGCACGCTGCGCCCGCCGATCATGGCCAGGTCTTGCAGACCGTCACCCATGAGGTCGGCCATCTGCCCCTCGGCCTGGAAAAATTCCAGCGGGAAGGCGCTGAATGGAGTGAACCCGGTCCAGCGTTGGTCGGCGTCGAGGGTGAAGAAACCACTGTAGCCCGGCTGCGCCACCACCCAGTCCAGACGCCCGTCACCGGTCAGGTCGCTGAGGAACTGGCGGGCCGGCTTGCGGCTATCGGCCACCGGTTGCGCGGCGAGCGCTTTCCACGGACCATAGACCACGGCGTCGGTGTCGGCCTGGGCAGCGTCGCGCAGCGGCTCACGGTACAGCCATTCGTTATCGAGGTTATAGAGCACCCCGGCCAGGCCTTCGCCGTACAGGTCCACCAATTGGTAGGCGGTTCCGTCATCCAGCCCCGGCATCGCTTCGAACGGCTGATAGGCATAGCCTTCGAAACCGAAATGCTCGTAGCGAAACTCCAGTGGCGGCAGCTCTTCGATCTCGCGACCGTTCAGTGCCTGGTTGATCACGGCCGTCAGCAAGCTGTAACCCTGGCATTGGCGGTATTCCAGCCACAGGCGGCTGACCAGCAGAGGCTCGGCGCCCAGTTCGGCGAAGCGATGAAACATCAGCACCTGATGGCAGCGGCGCAGGGTGCGCACCTCGAAGCCGTAGGCGAAATCGGCCACCGGGTCGGGTCGTACCGGCCAGGCTTGGCTGGGTGCATAGGTGGGCACGCTGCCCTGTTCGATGCTGCGCTCGCCGTAGTCCAGCACCAGGTCGAAGTGCCAATGCGTCGGCAGGGTGCTCTCATCCCACAGGTACAGCGGTGCGAACGCCTGCAGGTTGCCGTAACGCACGCGGGTCAGGTAGCGCTGGGCACTGTGCTCGCGCTCATCGTCAGCGCTGAGGCCGCGGCCATCTTCGCCGGTGTATTCGTAGAGAATATGCTCGCCGTTGGGCGAGACGGACTCTTCCAACAGCCACTGCGCGACTTTTGCCGGGGCTTCGGCCGGGAAGATGCGCGCGCTGTCACGCTTGCCGTAGACATGCAGGCCGCCGTCGGCACTGTGCATCAGCCAGAACCCCGGCTCCTGTGCATCGCGCTGCCAGCGCTCGATGCGCGAGAAGCTGTCTTCCACACGGGGGAAATAGCGGGTCACCTGGTATTTCGTGCCCAGTGCCAGGCCGCGGAAGGTCTCGACCTGAGTACTGACAATAACTCCTTGGGCATTGCGCTCAGGCACCAGCACTTCGCCGCTGGGGCTGAGGATTTCGTCGTCGGCGGTGTACGCCGGGACGCCCTTGTTGGTACGCCGGGCAAAGCTGCTGCGGCTCAGGCCCCAGCCCATGCCGCAGATGCCGTTGCCGGCGCCACTGCTGTAGCTCAGGCCCAATTGCGGCGCGGTGCCGCGGCCCGGCGAAACGGGCAGGGGAATATCGAAGCTGGCGGCACCGGTGGTGCCGACCGCGCCCCAGCCTTTGCCGATGCTCTGAATGGCGCCGCCGCCCTTGGGTAGCGACGGGGCGTTGATGGCCAACGTGTTGTCGTTCGATGTGTTCATGAGGAAATCGCTGAAAAGAGAAAGTGATGAAGTGTCCGCCCGGCCAGTGGCCGGGCGGTATCCTTAGAAGTGATAGGTAGGCAAGCGAGGGCATCCGGTATAGAGCCTCGCTGCCGGATGGGTGGTTACGCCGAGGCGGCCGTGTAGCTGACCTTCACGATCACATCGCTCAGCGATGCCAGCAGCTCGGGCGTCGAGCGGGTGAACCTGAGGTTCCAGCTCGACACCGCACCAGTACCTTCGAACGGCAGGTAACGCTCGTCGTCGAAGTTGAGGGTGAACATACCGTCGTCATCCATGCCGCTGGACAAGGCGATCTGTTGGCTGGCGCGCAGGTTCTCGCGAGGGTTCTCATCGATCACGGCGCTCATCTCGACCTTGCTGTAGGTCTGGGTAAGCACGGCGGCGATGTCCTCGTACGGCCCCAATACCGCGGGCAGGGTCACGCTGACGCGCTTGATGCGGCGCAGGTACTGGCCAGGGTAATCCTCGTCGAACAGGCTCTGTTCCAGTCTGATTTCCAGACCGCTGTTGTTGCCCAGATCCCGCACCACAGTGGCCCATGGCTTCTCTGCGGTTTCCAGCAATTGGCGCACCGAGACGGTCTTGGTGATTTCCAGCTTGCGGGCATTGCGTTGCAGGTAGGCCGCTTCCATCTTCATCAGGTTGAGCTTGAGCGACTCGCCAGCGGTGAGGCCGCGGTAGCTGTCCTTCCAGGCACCGGGCTGAACGAAGCGGGTCTTGAAGTCGGCAATCTCGTACTGCCAGCACGCTTCGGCGGCCAGGCACAGCGACAGGGTGGTGTCGTAGGCTTGGTAATAGAAGGTGGCGAACTGGCCATTGAGCCACTGATACAGCTGAGCATTGGTGAAGCGCTTGCTCAGGAACTGGTAGGTGGTAGCGGCTTGCTCCACCAGCACTTGGGTCTGGCGCAGCTGCTCGGCGGTGACCTTGGCCTGCTCGTCGTGCACGGCCAGTTGCGCATCGATCTGTTCGATCTCGCGCTGGGCTTGCTCTTCGGCCTGCATCCACTCCTGGTGGCGGCGGCGGTATTGCTCAGTGCGGTCCAGCGCCTCGGCAGCACCGTGGAAGGCGGTAGCTGCGCCTTGGGCGAGGGCCGTTGCGATACCGGGTATACCCTCTAGACGCCAGCCACCGGTGCCGGTACCGACAATGGCGCCACCGGCCATGCCGGCGATCACACCGCCCACAGCGCTGAATTCATTCGGGATTACTTTCAGGCCTTCACCAATAGCCTGGGATACCGAGCCTATGCCCTCCATCACCCGAGCTTGCAAATTCAGCGCGCCCGCGGCCACTTCACCGGCGTTGACCACTTCATCCGACAACTTGCCGTAGTAGGCCAGACGACTTTCGGCGATGGCACGGCTGGCCAGCAGTGCCTTGCGGCCCTCGGTTTCCACACGCTGTACCAGCTGTTGCAGGACTACGGCCTGCTTGGCCATGTCCCAGGCTTGCTGTTGCTGCATTTCCTGCAGTTGCGCGCCTTCCTTGCGTTCGAGCAGTGACAGCAGGGTGCCGCCGAACTGGATCAGGTTTTCCACTGCAGCGCTGGCGCGGTTGTGCATGATATTGAAGCGGTAGTGCGGGATTTCCTGGCCCAGCAGTCGGCCGGCACCGCCACCTGCTGCGCCGCTGCCGTAGGCGGACATCAGCGCCCGCGGATCCAAGGGCGCTGCGAACAGCGGCAGTTGCAGCGGCTTGCCGTCCAGGGTGCGGTTGTGGCGCAGGTTGCGCAGGCGTGCTTCGGTGGTGTCCCAGTTCTGCACCAGCTCGCGGTTCAAGGCGATACGGAAGTACGGGCTGTCCAGCTCCGGCACGGTCGGGTCGGCGGTGAAGGGCATCAGTTGCAGGCGCGGTTGCGGGAACATGATCAGCGATTGGCCGTCGTTGGCCGCTTCGCTCTCGGCGGTCAGGCGTTCCTGTTCATTCAGGCGCTGCTCGAAGTCGCGCAGCCTGCCGTTGACCGAATTGGCCAGGGTGTTCAGGGTGATCGGCTCCCAGCCGCTGACCAGGCGCTTGTCCGGGCGTGGGCCCAGCAGGTCCAGCACGCGGACGTACCACAGCTTGGCTTCGTTCAAGGCGTCCGGGGTCAACTGGCGGTAGGCGCTGTCGCCGCGGTCGATCAGGTTCTTGATGAAGTGGTTGTACACGGCCTTGCGGTAGTGCACCG
>NZ_JASCPM010000034.1:0-49734 GCF_029960215.1 Pseudomonas sp. PS01301
CGGTCGCGGCCCGCGAAGAGAACCTCCCAATCACCACATCTTCCAAACTGTGCATCGCCCATCCCGACGCCTTCGCGGGCAGAGCCCGCTCCCACAATTACCGGCTCTTGCTCAGATTCACTTCAAAACCAACAGCGTCCCCCTAAAGCTCCAGTACAAACCTGCGCTCGAAACCAATCCGCCCACGATAAGCCTCACCACGATCCACCCACCCCAACGCCTTATACAAACCAATACCCGCCACATTATCGGCATCCACCGACAACTCCAGCTGCTTGACCCCAGGCCACGCGCCCCTCGCGGCCTCCGGCAGACCCTCCAGGCACGCCCGACCCAGCCCGCGCCCCTGCATCCGCCAATCCACCTGCAGCGCATGCAACGTCACCGCTTGCGGGTCAGCCCACTCCGGTACATATCGCCCGTGCTTGAGCAATAGAAACGCTTTGGGTACTTCATCCACCAGCAGGGCAAAGCCCCGGATTTCACCGTCCAGGCAGCCCAGCAGCGTATACAGCGCCATGTCCACATCGCCCGAATACCTCTTCTGCTCAGGACGAATCTCGATCTCCATCAACTGGTGCATCTGATCTGGAGACAAGTCGGGGTAGGGCATCAGAACATTCATCGCAGACAACCAGGCAAGGGACATGTGGCGACGTTACCAATTCACATGCCGTCTGTCGCTTCACTTGCGCGCAAACAAACGCCTGCGAAGATGATCCTCAACATGCACGCCACGCCAAGTCCCTGAAGGCCCTCGAAATTTTATCTTGCGCCACGGGTTGTAACTTCCGTCAGGACCGGTACAATGGCCCCCGCTCGCTACCCAGCGAGTGTCGTTATGGTGACCCTGCCGGTCCCCCCGCAACGATTACCCGTGAACCTGGTCAGATCCGGAAGGAAGCAGCCACAGCGGGAACATTGTGTGCCGGGGTGTGGCTGGTAGGGTCGCCACCTCTTTCCGAATTCGTCGTTGCACGGGTTCATCGCAATGCCCACCTCAAGTCACCATCCATCTCCTCGTCTCGTGCGATCAATCGTCTTCGCCAGCTTTCGCCTGGGTTTTTACGACTCGACGCAGCAATAGCGCAGGGCACGGATGCAATTTTGGCCCTGCTCCATTAGCATTGGCGGTCTTCCGCTTTCATGTCGCGACGGTTTTCGATGAGTTATCAGGTTCTTGCACGTAAATGGCGTCCGCGCTCGTTCCGCGAAATGGTCGGCCAGACCCATGTGCTCAAGGCATTGATCAATGCGCTGGACAACCAGCGGCTGCATCACGCCTACCTGTTCACCGGCACCCGGGGGGTGGGCAAGACCACCATCGCGCGGATCATCGCCAAATGCGTCAACTGCGAGACGGGCATCACGTCCACGCCCTGTGGTGAGTGCTCGGTCTGCCGCGAGATCGACGAGGGTCGTTTCGTCGATCTGATCGAGATCGACGCCGCGAGCCGGACCAAGGTCGAAGACACCCGCGAGCTGCTCGACAACGTCCAGTACGCCCCCAGCCGCGGGCGCTTCAAGGTCTACCTGATCGACGAAGTGCACATGCTGTCCAGCCACTCCTTCAACGCGCTGCTGAAGACGCTGGAAGAGCCGCCGCCCTACGTCAAGTTCATCCTCGCCACCACCGATCCGCAGAAACTGCCTGCGACCATTCTTTCGCGCTGCCTGCAGTTCTCGCTGAAGAACATGACCCCAGAGCGCGTGGTCGAGCACTTGAGCCATGTGCTGGGTGTGGAGAACGTGCCGTTCGAAGACGATGCGCTGTGGTTGCTGGGCCGCGCCGCCGATGGCTCGATGCGTGACGCCATGAGCCTGACCGACCAGGCCATTGCCTTCGGCGAAGGCAAGGTGCTGGCAGCCGATGTGCGAGCGATGCTCGGCACCCTGGACCACGGTCAGGTGTATGGCGTGTTGCAGGCACTGCTCGATGGCGATGCGCGTGCGCTGCTCGAGGCCGTGCGCCATCTGGCGGAGCAGGGGCCCGACTGGAACGGCGTGCTGGCCGAAATGCTCAACGTGCTGCACCGCGTGGCGATCGCCCAGGCGCTGCCCGAAGCGGTCGACAACGGCCAGGGTGATCGTGATCGCGTGCTGGCCCTGGCCCAGGCGCTGCCGGCCGAGGATGTGCAGTTCTATTACCAGATGGGTCTGATCGGCCGCCGCGACCTGCCTTTGGCCCCGGAGCTGAGAGGCGGCTTCGAAATGGTCCTGCTGCGCATGCTCGCGTTCCGCCCGGCAGGCACCAGCGATGGGCCCGATCAACCCCTAAAGACAGTGGGGATCAGCCAGGCCACAGTTGATTCCACCCAACCCGTGGCAGTCTCGTCTCCTGTGGAGCCACAATCTCCAACCGTAGCCCCCGCGGACCCGGACCCTGTGGGAGCGGGCTCTGCCCGCGAAGAACCCACCGCGGCCCCCCAGAACGACCGCGCCGCACCAGCGCCGCCACCTGTGGGAGCGGGCTCTGCCCGCGAAGAATCCACCCCGGTTCAAGCGACAACCGCAGAACCCATCGACCTCCCCTGGAACGACCCTGTAACGCCCGTCGCCGCCCCGGCGCCAGAGCCGATCCTCGACGTCGTCGGCGAGCAACCGGCACTCACGCCCATGCCGGCCCCCACGCCCGCCAGCGCCGTACCCGATGCCCCGGAAACCGAAGCAACACCGCCCGCTGACGACACCGACCCAGTCGACTACATCCCCGCCGGCATGGAACGCGACGACGAGCCACCGCTCGACGAAGACTACTACGCCCCGGAAACCGATGGCGCCGCCTACAGCTACCTCGACGAACTGGCCAGCGAAACCGTTCACGACGCGCCAGTCGAAGCGGAACCCGAGGTGCTGCCCGCCGCGCAGCCTGCCACCGGTCTAGCCCTGCAATGGCTCGAACTGTTCCCGAAGCTGCCGATTTCGGGCATGACCGGCAGCATCGCCGCCAACTGCACATTGATCGCCGTCGAAGGTGACGACTGGCTGCTGCACCTGGATCCGGCCCACAGCGCCTTGTTCAACAGCACCCAGCAGCGCCGGCTGAACGATGCGCTGAACCAGTATCACGAGCGCACGATCAGCCTGACCATCGAGCTGATCCGCCCGGAACAGGAAACCCCAGCCCAGGCAGCGGCGCGCTGGCGTGCCAATCGCCAGGCCGATGCCGAGCAGTCGATTCAGCAGGACCCGTACATTCAACAAATGCTGCAACAGTTCGGTGCCATCATTCGCAACGATACGATTGAACCAGTCGAAGCGGTGGCCAGCCCAACGCGTTAAGCAACCTACCCGAACCCGCGCAGGATGCTTCTGGCACTGCGCGGTCATACCCATTGACCTTTGAGGTGAATCCCATGATGAAAGGTGGCATGGCCGGCCTGATGAAGCAGGCCCAGCAGATGCAGGAAAAAATGGCTCAGATGCAGGAAGAGCTGGCCAAGGCCGAAGTGACCGGCCAATCGGGCGCAGGCCTGGTGAGCGTGGTGATGACCGGCCGCCATGACGTCAAGCGCGTCAGCCTGGACGACAGCCTGATGCAGGAAGACAAAGACGTGCTGGAAGACCTCATCGCTGCCGCCGTCAACGACGCCGTGCGCAAGATCGAGGCCAACAGTCAGGACAAGATGTCCGGCATGACCTCCGGCATGCAGCTGCCGCCAGGCTTCAAGATGCCGTTCTAAAACAAAATGCCAGGCACCAAGCCTGGCATTTTTGTATCCGGGTCACTGTGGGGCTCGCGCCGCTGCTACACAGGCAGCGCGATCCCTGTGGGAGCGGGCTCTGCCCGCGAAGGCCGTGCTGTAGTGCATCCGACAGACCGCATGCACCGCCAACGCGGCTTGCGCCGCTGCTACAAGGGTACCGCGATCCCTGTGGGAGCGGGCTCTGCCCGCGAAGGCCGCGCCGAGGTTTAGCAGGCATACCGCGGCGTTCGCTTCGCGGGCAGAGCCCGCTCCCACAATCCATCTGCTCCCACAATTCATCTGCTTCCACAATTCATCTGCTTCCACAATTCATCTGCTTCCGCAACTCACTTGCCCCACACAATCTCCTCACCTACAACCACCCCATCTTTTGCTCCAACCATCACCCGTTTGAACATCCCGGCACCCCTCGCTGTCCTTTTCCTATAGCCACTTGCTCAAGGAATACCCCGCAATGTCCCAAGACCTGACCCTCAACCAGCGCTTCGTCCTTGCTTCCCGCCCTACCGGTGTACCCACGCCGGAAAATTTCCGCCTGGAGCGCGAAGCCTTGCCGGATCTCGAAGACGGCCAAGTTCTGCTACGCACCCTGTATCTGTCCCTGGACCCCTACATGCGTGGCCGCATGAGCGACGCGCCTTCCTACGCCGCTCCCGTCGAAATCGACGACGTCATGACGGGTGGCACCGTCAGCCGCGTGGAAACGTCCAAGCACCCCAAATTCCGTGAAGGCGATCTGGTCGTCGGTATGACTGGCTGGCAGACCCACTGCATCTCCGACGGCAGCAACCTCACGCCGCTGCCTGCCGGCATCCCCAGCCCTTCCATGGCGCTCGGCGTCCTTGGCATGCCCGGTATGACCGCCTACATGGGCCTGACCCACATCGGCCAGCCCAAGGAAGGCGAAACACTCGTGGTCGCCGCAGCTTCCGGCGCTGTCGGCTCGGTGGTAGGGCAGGTCGGCAAGATCAAAGGCCTCAAGGTCGTTGGTATCGCTGGTGGTCCGGAAAAATGCCGCTACGTTGTAGAGGAGCTGGGCTTCGACGCCTGCGTCGACCACAAGAGCGACACCTTCGCCGATGACTTGGCCAAGGCCTGCGACAAAGGCATCGACATCTACTTCGAAAACGTCGGCGGCAAAGTCTTCGATGCCGTCATGCCGCTGCTCAACGCCCGCGCGCGCATTCCGGTGTGCGGCCTGATCGCCGGTTACAACGCCACCGACCTGCCCGAAGGCCCGGATCGCTTCGCGCTGCTGCCGCGCATGCTGCTGACCAAGCGCATCCGCATGCAGGGCTTCATCGTGTTCGACGACTTCGGCGATCGCCATGCCGAATTCTTCTCGGCCATGGTGCCGTGGGTTCGTGACGGCAAGATCAAATTCCGCGAAGACGTGGTCGACGGCCTGGAGCGCGCACCGGAGGCCTTCATCGGCCTGCTGCAAGGGCACAACTTCGGCAAGCTGGTGGTCAAGGTTTCCGACGCTTGATCATTTGACGTGGTCCAGAGGCGCGGGTATAAACCGCGTCTCGTCGTCACCTCAGGCCGCCTTCCATGAGCTTCAGTCCACTGATCCGCCAACTGATCGATAGCCTGCGCACCTTGCCTGGCGTCGGTCAGAAATCCGCCCAGCGCATGGCCTTGCAGCTCCTCGAGCGCGACCGCAGCGGCGGCAGTCGATTGGCCCAGGCGCTGAGTCAGGCCATGGAAGGCGTCGGCCATTGCCGCCAGTGCCGTACCCTCACCGAAGAAGAACTCTGCCCGCAATGCGCCGACCCCCGGCGCGACGACACGCTGCTGTGCGTGGTGGAAGGGCCGATGGACGTCTATGCTGTAGAGCAGACGGGTTACCGCGGCCGCTACTTCGTGCTCAAGGGGCATCTGTCGCCTCTGGATGGGCTCGGGCCGGAAGCGATCGGTATTCCGCAACTGATGGCACGCATAGACGAGCAGGGCACCTTCGCCGAAGTCATCCTGGCCACCAATCCAACCGTCGAAGGCGAAGCCACCGCTCACTACATCGCTCAGCTGTTGGCGAAAAAAGGTCTGGTCGCATCACGCATCGCTCACGGTGTTCCATTGGGTGGCGAATTGGAGTTGGTAGACGGCGGTACCCTGGCCCATTCTTTCTCTGGCCGCAGACCAATCACCTTGTAACCGGTTACCATAGCCCCCGTAGCAGCGGCGCAAGCCGCGTCGGCGGCACACGCGGTGGGCCTGAACGAACGCGCCGTCGCCGGACGCGGCTCGCGCCGCTGCTACAAAGACCGGGCGAACCGGTAACCTGTAGCAGCGACGCAAGCCGCGTCGGCGGTACGCGCGGTGAACCGGAACGCGTCATCACCGGGCTCCCACGATCCCTGTAGCAGCGGCGCAAGCCGCGTCGGCGGTACATGCGGTGGGCCTGAACAAACGCGCCGTCGCCGGACGCGGCTCGCGCCGCTGCTACAGAAAATCGCCTTATCACTGCCTCCACACACCCATCTGCAGGGCCGACCATGCACCGCTTAGCGTTCAAGCAAGTCGACGTCTTCACCACCCAGCGATTCAAGGGCAACCCTCTGGCGGTCGTCCTGCAGGCCGAAAGCCTGACGCGCGAGCAGATGCAGCAGATCGCCCACTGGAACAACCTGTCCGAAACCGCCTTCGTATTGCCCGCCACACGTTCCGATGCGGACTACCGTCTGCGCATCTTCACGCCCAATTGCGAGCTGCCATTCGCAGGCCACGCCACCATCGGCAGTGCCCACGCGTTGATCGAAGCCGGACTCATCGAGCCTCGCAACGGCAAGCTGGTGCAGGAATGCGTTGCAGGCCTGATCGATGTCGACATCGCACGGGGCACCGACGGCTCGCAACTGATCACCTTCGAACTGCCACCGGCCACCATCCAGCCGGTCAACGACAGCGACCATCGCGAATTGCAGGCCGTGCTCGGCGTGAGCGTGGTGCGCGATCGCCGGCCCTGTTTCGTGACCGTCGGCCCGCGCTGGCTGGTGGTGCAACTGCGCGATGCGCAAACCGTGCTGGCCGTCATACCCGACCTGGCGCGCATGGCTATCAACGATCACCGCACCAGTACCACCGGTGTGGTGATCTTCGGCCCGCACCCCGAAGGCAGTAACGAGCACATCGAAGTACGCACGTTCGCGCCCACCTGCGGCATCACTGAAGACGCCGCCTGTGGCAGCGGCAGCGGGGCGGTCGCCGCCTTCATTCGTGCAACCGGTCAAACCACCTCGCTGGGTTCACAACTGCGCGTCGCCCAAGGCGCGGCGCTGGGGCGCGCCGGCAAGCTGCACCTCTCGATCACCGACCAGTCGATAAAGGTCACCGGTGCCTGCGTCACTTGCCTCGACGGCTCTCTTGATCCTTGAACGCTGACCGAAAGGCGGTCAGCCACCCACCACTTCAATGCTGCCATCGGTGTGCTGCCGGTACAGCGTATAGGGCAGCATCAAGGTATCGGTGACGGCCGAAATGGCCATGTCTATCCCCACGAAACCAATCTCCGGCCCGCTGCCAGGTCGGCTGGGCGTTGGTGCCTCGCCGTTGAGCAAGCAGAAGTCGTACATCACGCCGCTGTAGACGCGCGGCACCGCGCCGCAGAACGACTTCGCTTCCTTGAGTTTGTCACTGGTCACAACGTCGTCGCGAAACACCGTATTGATGGTGCCGCAACCCGCGAGCAAAGCCCCTAAAACCATGCCTGCTACCGCTTTCATACCTGTCACTCCTTGTGTGAGGCCCGCACTATAACCGTTTCTTTCGAACCGTTTACCGATGCCCGAAAGGTGCCTTTCGTCAGATGAATGGAACGATCATTTACGAAAGTGCAAAAGACGTTGTCCATAGCCTCGCGAAATCCGACCGCAGAGCCACATTGCGCGTTACAAGCTATGCTGGTTACCTCCAGTAACATCTTTTCCGCCAGTGTGTTCAAGCGGCGTTACAGACCTGCCTCGCGGCCCGCACGTCCCGTGCGGACACGCCTTGGGTGGTTTGGTATCATCTGGCTTCGCGCGGTTTTGCCTACGACAAACGCGTTCTGAATCGATACAGCGCGTCCCTTCTTCCACTCGATGGTGTTGTTTAACGTGAAAATCCTTGTAACCGGTGGTGCAGGCTTCATTGGCTCGGCAGTTATTCGCCATATCCTGGCGAATACCGACGACGCGGTGGTCAATGTCGATAAACTGACCTACGCCGGCAACCTGGATTCCCTCATGGGCAGCGAGCGCACACCGCGCTACGCCTTCGAGCACGTCGATATCTGCGACCGGGCGCAAATGGATCGGGTGTTCGCCGAGCATCGCCCCGACCGCGTCATGCACCTAGCCGCCGAATCCCATGTCGATCGCTCGATCACCGGGCCTGCGGCTTTCGTCGAAACCAACGTCATTGGCACCTACACGCTGCTCGAAGCCGCGCGCCAGTACTGGTCGCAGCTCGATGCCGAACAGCAGGCAGCGTTTCGCTTCCACCACATCTCCACCGATGAAGTCTATGGCGACCTGGAAGGGCCCGAAGACCTGTTCACCGAAACTACGCCGTACCAGCCGAGCTCGCCATATTCGGCGAGCAAGGCCAGCTCCGATCACTTGGTCCGCGCCTGGCAGCGCACCTACGGCCTGCCGACGCTGGTCACCAACTGTTCAAACAACTATGGGCCGTGCCACTTCCCGGAAAAACTCATTCCGCTGATCATCCTCAATGCCCTGGAAGGCAAAGCGCTCCCCATTTATGGCAAAGGTAATCAAATTCGCGACTGGCTTTATGTCGAAGACCACGCACGGGCTCTGTATCAAGTGGTGACCAAAGGTGAAGTAGGGGAGACCTACAACATCGGCGGTCACAACGAAAAACAGAACATCGAAGTCGTGCACACGGTCTGCGCCTTGCTCGACGAGCTCTGCCCGCAGTCACCCCATCGTCCGCATGCGCAATTGATCACCCACGTACAAGATCGCCCCGGCCATGACGTTCGCTACGCCATCGACGCCAGCAAGATCCAGCGCGAGCTGGGCTGGACGCCGGTAGAAACGTTCGAGTCGGGTATCCGCAAGACCGTGCAGTGGTATCTGGATAATCCCGAATGGGTGAACCGCGTGAAGAGCGGCGCCTACCAGCAATGGATCGATACGAATTATCAAGGGCGTGAACTGTGAAAATATTGCTCCTGGGTAAGAACGGTCAGGTGGGTTGGGAGCTGCAGCGTGCGTTGGCGCCGCTGGGCAAGGTAGTCGCGCTGGGCAGGAACATCGATGAGGCCGGTCTCTGCGGAGACCTGGCGGCACTTGAAGGTTTGGCTGAGACGGTACGACGCATCGCGCCGAACGTGATCGTCAACGCCGCTGCCTACACCGCCGTGGACAAGGCCGAAAGTGAGAAACAAGCTGCTGACTTGATCAACCACCAAGCCAGCGCCGTGCTCGCCCGTGAAGCGCTGGGCCTGGACGCCTGGCTGGTGCATTACTCCACCGACTACGTGTTCGATGGCAGCGGCGACCGACCATGGCGCGAAACCGACACCACGGCGCCGGTCAACTACTACGGTGCCAGCAAGCTGGCCGGTGAGGAAGCCATTCGCCACTCCGGCTGCAAGCACCTGATCTTCCGCACCAGTTGGGTCTATGCCCCACGGGGCAACAATTTCGCCAAGACCATGCTGCGCCTAGCCAAGGACCGCAAGAGCATGAGCGTCATCAGCGATCAGATCGGCGCACCCACCGGCGCCGAGCTCCTGGCCGACGTCGTGGCCCATGCGATTCCCAAGGCGCTGGCCCAACCCGACCTGGCAGGTACCTATCACCTGGCGGCCAGTGGCGAAACGTCCTGGCATGCGTTCGCCAAGCTGGTCATTGAAAACGCCCGCAGCCAAGGCACCAAGCTGGCTGTGGAAACGGTCGACGCCATTCCTACCAGCGCCTACCCGACGCCCGCCCGACGTCCACTGAACTCGCGCCTCGATACCAGCAAACTGACCGAGCGTTTCGGCCTGGAGCTGCCTCATTGGGAGCTTGGAGTTAAGCGCATGCTGGCAGAAATCAGCGCTAGGTGATGGTCGCTGAACTACCGTGCCGGGTCAGCTGTCCAAGCGCGAACGATTTGCGCTTGGCCCCGGATTTCCTGATATTCTAGCCGCCACTTCCTTGACTCATCAGCAGCGAGCGGTTTTAGGGGTTTGACGTATATGTTGTCTGCGGCGCAGGGAGCCGCCAGATCTTCGATGCGCAGGGGTGATCTACCCCATGTACAGACGGTCTACAGATCGATTTCACAGTGCCGCTACACCGGCAAACAAAGGATCCAATACGCATGAACCTGATCCCCGTTATTCTTTCCGGCGGCGTTGGCAGCCGGTTGTGGCCCGTGTCCCGCGAGGCCCATCCCAAGCCATTCATGGCGCTGCCCGACGGCCAGAACCTGATTCAAAAAACCTTCCTGCGCGCCGCCAAGCTCGAAGGCGTGTCCGAAGTGCTGACCGTCACCAACCGCGAACTGCTGTTCAAGACCGAAGACGAATACCGCACCGTCAACAAGACTGGCCACGCCCAGGGCTTCATCCTTGAGCCCTTCGGCCGCAACACCGCAGCTGCCGTCGCCATGGCCGCACTGCAACTCAATGATTCCCACGGCCCCGACGCACACATGCTGGTGCTGGCAGCCGACCACCTGATCCAGAACGAAGCCGCATTCGCCGCGGCCGTCGCCAAGGCCGTCAAGCTGTCGGCTGATGGCTGGCTGGTCACCTTCGGCATTCAGCCGCAGTACCCTGAAACCGGCTTCGGCTACATCGAAGCCGGCGTCGGCACCGGCCTGGATGGCACGCTGAAAGTCGCCCGTTTCGTCGAGAAGCCAGACCTGGAAACCGCCAAGGGCTACGTAGCCGCCGGCAACTACTTCTGGAACTCGGGCATGTTCTGCTTCAAGGTCGGCACCGTCCTCGAAGAATTGAAGAAACATGCGCCGGACGTACTGGCCGCCGCCACAGCCGTCAAGGAAGCCTCGCGTCTGAGCGAAGCGCCGAACTATCGCTGCCTGGCCCTGGACGCGGATGCGTTTGCCCAGGTCCCGGACATCTCGGTCGACTACGCGCTGATGGAGCGTTCGGACAAGGTCGCCACCGTGCCGTGCGACATCGGCTGGAGCGACATCGGCTCGTGGAACGCGGTCAGCGAACTGACTGAAGCCGATGCTCAGGGCAACCGCTTCGAAGGCGAAGTGCTTTCGCACAACGCCCGCAACAACTTCGTCCACAGCGAAGACCGCCTGACCGCGCTGGTCGGCGTCGATGACCTGCTGGTCATCGACACCCCGGACGCGCTGATGATCAGCCACAAGGATCACTGCCAGGACGTCAAGCACATCGTCGGCCAGCTCAAGGCCAACGGTCACCACCTGCACAAGCTGCACCGCACCGTGCACCGTCCATGGGGTACCTACACCACCCTGGAAGAGGGCGAGCGCTTCAAGATCAAGCGCATCGTGGTCAAGCCCCAGGCGTCGTTGTCGTTGCAGATGCACCACCACCGCAGCGAGCACTGGATCGTGGTCAGCGGCATGGCCGTCGTGGTCAATGACGACCGCGAACTGATGCTCAACACCAACGAGTCGACCTTCATTCGTGCCGGCCACCAGCATCGCCTGAAAAACCCGGGCGTGATCGATCTGGTCCTGATCGAAGTGCAGAGCGGCGACTACCTCGGTGAGGACGACATCGTCCGTTTCGAAGACGTCTACGGCCGCGTTGACAAGGCCTGACCGACATCTTCCGCCTCGGCCTCTGCCCGTGTTCGAAAAACATGCGCAGGGGCCGAATCGTGCTGGTCGTTCGTCAGCGACCGTCCAATCTACCGACGTCCGCACCGATTGCGCGTCGGCCCCATAGAGCGAGCGATTGCCATGTATCCCCCTCTTCAGACCCGTTGCTTCAAGGCCTACGACATCCGCGGCCAGGTTCCCGCCGACCTCAATGACGACATCGCCTACCGCATCGGTCGCGCGCTGGTCTCCGAACTGCACGGTAAAGCCTATGTCGTCGGGCGCGACATGCGCCTGGAAAGCCCAGGCCTGGCCGCTGCCCTGATCAAGGGCCTGACCGAGGCCGGCGCCGACGTGCTCGACCTGGGCCTGTGCGGTACCGAAGAAGTCTATTTCGCCACCAGCCACCTCAAGGCCGACGGCGGCATCATGATCACTGCCAGCCATAACCCCAAGGGTTACAACGGCATGAAACTGGTGCGCGAGCACTCCAAGCCGATCAGCGGCGACACCGGCCTGGACGCCATCCGTGCCCGCGTAGAGGCCGGCAACTTCGACGACAAGGCAGCCACTGCAGGCCACGTTCGCGAAGTGTTCGACAAGAGCGCCTACATCGAGCACCTGCTGACCTACATCGACGTCAACTCGCTCAAGCCCCTCAAGGTCCTGGCCGATCCCGGCAACGGCGCCGTGGGCCCGACCATCGAACTGCTCAAGACCAAGCTGCCCCTGGAACTGATCGTCATCAATGGCGAGCCAGACGGCAACTTCCCCAACGGCGTGCCCAACCCGCTGTTGCCGGAAAACCGCGAGCTGACCCGCAAGGCCTTGCTGGAAAACGGCGCCGACATGGGTATCGCCTGGGACGGCGACTTCGACCGCTGCTTCTTCTTCGACGACAAGGGCCGCTTCATCGAGGGCTATTACTTGGTCGGTCTGTTGGCTGAAATGCTGCTGAAGAAGCACCCCGGCAGCAAGATCATCCACGACCCGCGCCTGACCTGGAACACCATCGAGCAGGTCGAAGCCGCAGGTGGCATCGCCATCCAGAGCAAGACCGGCCACGCCTTCATCAAGGAGCGCATGCGCGCCGAAGACGCCGTGTACGGCGGCGAGATGAGCGCCCACCATTATTTCCGCGACTTCGCCTACTGCGACAGCGGTAACATTCCGTGGCTGCTGGTCGCCGAGTTGATGAGCGTCACCGGCAAGACCCTGGCCCAACTGGTGGACGAGCGCATCGCAGCGTTCCCGTGCAGCGGCGAGATCAACTACGAAGTCGCCGACGTCAAAGGCTCCATCGAGAAGATCCTGGCGTTCTACACCGCCCAGAACCCCAGCGTCGACCGCACCGACGGCATCAGCGTCGAGTTCGCCGATTGGCGTTTCAGCCTGCGGGGTTCGAACACCGAGCCATTGCTGCGTTTGAACGTGGAAAGCCGCGGCAGCGAAGAATTGGTGGCTCAGCGTGTCGCTGAGATTGAGCGTTTGATCAAAGGATAATTATGTTTGGCATGTTAAGAGGGCTTTGGGAATACCGAAGCTTCGTGGTTAGTTCGATCAAGAACGAGTTCATCGCCCGTTTCGCTCGAAGCCGTCTGGGTGGCCTTTGGATGATCATTCATCCATTGGCGCAAGTTGCAATCTATGCCCTCATCCTGTCCAACGTCCTGGCAGCCAAGCTGCCAGGCATCGACAACAAATATGCTTATGCGCTCTATTTGATGGCCGGTATGTTGGCCTGGAATCTGTTTTCCGAAATCGTTTCCAGGTGCCTGACCATTTTCATTGAGAACGGAAATCTCATGAAGAAGATGCGCTTCCCGCGCATCGCCTTGCCTGTGATTGTTGTCGGTTCCTGCCTTCTGAACAACTTGCTGTTGTTCGTCGCAGTGCTCGCGGTGTTCGCCATTCTTGGGCATGCTCCGACGATGCAGATGTTCTGGCTGATCCCAATGACGTTATCGGTCGTTGCCCTGGGCGTCGGTATCGGACTGGTACTTGGCGTGCTGAACGTTTTTCTTCGTGATATCGGGCAAGTCGTGCCCATCGTCCTGCAGATTCTCTTCTGGTTCACGCCTATCGTGTATTCGGTGAACATCATCCCCGAAGCCTTGCGCGGCGCGTTGGTCTACAACCCTATGTACCCGGTCGTGACCTCCTACCAAAATATACTTGTGTATGGGACATCACCAGACATGCATCACATCTGGTCTGCGTTTGGCCTGGCGTTCGGCTTGATGCTGCTGGGCCTGTTCCTCTTCCGCCGAGCATCGGCTGAAATGGTGGATGCACTATGAGCCTGCTCACCGTCAATAACCTAGGCAAAGCCTACAGGTCGTACCGTTCCGAATGGCAGCGTATTGCCAGATGGTTCTTCCTTCCCGTAGCTCCAAGCGAAGAGCATTGGGTGCTCAAGCACGTGAGCTTCGATATCCAGCCGGGCGAGGCGATCGGCATTGTCGGGCAGAACGGCGCCGGCAAATCGACGCTGCTCAAGATGATCACCGGCACCCTGCAGCCGTCCGAAGGCAGCATCCAGGTCAATGGCCGTATTGCGGCTATTCTTGAGTTAGGCATGGGCTTCAACCCTGAACTCAGCGGTCGTCAGAACGTTTACCATGCGGCTGGCCTGATGGGTTTCAGCGGCGAGCAGATGGACACGGTCATCGACGATATCGAAGCATTCGCAGAAATCGGCGAGTACTTCGATGAGTCAGTGCGCACCTATTCGAGCGGCATGCAAATGCGCGTGGCATTCGCGGTCGCGACTGCTTTCCGGCCAGAAATCCTTATCGTCGACGAAGCGTTATCGGTAGGCGACAGTTACTTCCAGCACAAAAGTTTCGATAGGATTCGCGAATTCCAGCAGCAGGGTACGACGCTTCTCATCGTTTCCCATGACCGTGGCGCCATCCAGGGCTTGTGTAACCGAGCCATCCTGCTGGAGTCGGGCACCGTCATCAAGGATGGTCCACCGGAAGAAGTCATGGACTTCTACAATGCGATCATTGCAGAAAAAGAGAATTCCACAGTCAAGGTGGTTACTCTGGACAGCGGTGCCGTGCAGACCCGTTCAGGTTCGGCCGAGGCAAGTATCAAGAGCGTCAGTCTGGCCGACGCGACCGGTGCTGCCGTCGAGTACGTGCCCGTTGGCGAGCCGGTTACCTTGCGGATTCAGGTAGACGTCAATGTCGCCATTCCTGAACTGGTAGTGGGCTACATGATCAAGGATCGCCTTGGTCAGGAAGTCTATGGAACAAACACTCACCATCTTGGCTGCAAGTTGGCCGCACAGCAGGCTGGCGATACCCTCGAATACCGATTCGCCTTCGACGCGAATCTAGGCGTGGGCTCCTACTCCGTAGCGGTGGCATTGCATACAACCGACAGCCATATGGCGCATAACTACGAGTGGCGGGACCACGCCCTGGTGTTCAACGTGGTCAACGTGAACCGGTCCCCCTTCGTGGGTGTTTCGTGGCTGCCGCCCGTGGTGGAGTACGTCAAGTGAGTGAAAATTTCTACCGTGCATTCGAAGATCGTCATCGAGGTACGCGGGAACTGATCAGTCAGCGTTTGAAGGTTTATCTGCCCTTCATCACGCCACTGCTGGAAGGCGACGGCTCCCGCCGCGCGGCCGACCTGGGGTGCGGTCGTGGCGAGTGGCTGGAGATTCTGATCGGCTGCGGTTTTGACGCCAATGGTATTGATCTCGATGAAGGGATGTTGGAAGCCTGCCAAGAGCGTGGCCTTCCGGCTCAGCAGAATGATGCATTGAGCTATCTAGCGACCTTGGAAGACAACAGTCTGGCGATCGTCAGCGGCTTCCACATTGCTGAGCACATTCCTTTTCCAGACCTGCAAACACTCGTAGCCGAAGCACTACGCGTGCTGATCCCGGGCGGTGTGTTGATACTGGAGACACCGAATGCCGAGAACATCGCGGTAGGCACCAACGGCTTTTACCTGGATCCTACGCACGAGCGGCCGATTCCCCATCTGCTGTTGAGTTTTCTCACCGATTACACCGGTTTCTCACGTTCCAAGCTCCTGCGCCTGCAGGAGCCCGATCAGCTCAAAAATCCGGATCATCCCGTGGACCTGCTTGCGGTCCTGTCTGCAGTCAGCCCTGACTACGCCATCGTGGCGCAAAAAGCGGCCGCACTGGAAAAGCTTCAAGCCTTCGACGAAGCTTTCGGCAAAGATTATGGGCTTGCGCTCGATGCGTTGGCTCAGCGCTACGACCATGCTCGCCAGAACAGTATCGAAGAAATACGCACTCAATCCCAAGCACAGGCTCAGCATGGGGTGTGGCTGGAAAGCCTGGTCGGTCAAGTTTCCGATCGCACACTGGAACTCGAGATCAGAGCCCACAAGCTGGACGTGCTGACCGAGCGTCTAAATGGGCAAGTGCACGAGCAACTGCAGGAAATGCACGGCCAATTGCATGAAGCTGCATTGCAGTTGGTGAGAGCCGAAGCGCAGGCCAAAGAGGCAGAGCTGACGGCTCGTCTGGAGGTTCAACGCATTCAGGCCGAAGCGGTGTACAGCACCGTCGAGGCGCGCTCTAAAGAAATCGAAGAGTTCTACAAAGAAGCTGAAGCCCGTGGCAACGAAGCGAAAGCATGCTACGAGGAAGCCGAAGCTCGTGGCAACGAAGCCAAAGTCCGCTGCGAAGCAGCCGAAGCGCGTGCCGCTGAGCTGCAGCGTCAGCTTGATGAGTCGCTGGGCAATGCCCACCTCTGGTACACGCGTGCCGTTGCCTATGAATCGCATCAACGCGCTCTGTTGGCCAGCACCTCATGGCGTCTCACGGCCCCGCTGCGCTTTTGCGGGCGAACGGCTGGGCGCGTTCTGAGGTCACCTCGACACACGATCAAGGGGATCATTCGCGGTCTGGCCAGTCGTGCCGTTCGATTCGTGCTGGCGCGCCCGCGCTTGAGCATGAAGTTGAACCGAGGCCTGAAGAAATTCCCGCGTCTGCACCAACGGCTGAGCAACATGGCGCGTAATCGCTCCGCCAGCCAGCCTTACGCTGCTGCCGTCACGCCCATGGCCGATTTCAACGTAACTATGCAGGGCGAGCCTGCACCGGGCTCGCAGCGACAGACTCAGCGTGCCAATGCCATCTACCAAGCGTTGGAAAGCGCGGCTAATTCTAAGGTTGAGAAGTAATGCGTATTGTTATTGACCTGCAGGGTGCTCAGGCCGAAAACCGCAAGCGCGGTATCGGTCGCTACTGCCTGTCGTTGACCCGGGCAATTGCCGCGCAGGGTAAACACGAAGTCATCGTAGTCCTCAACGATGCGTTCGGCGAAAGCATAGATGAGCTGCGTCGCACTCTGGCTGACGTGGTCCCTGCGCAAAATATCAGGGTGTGGCATTCACCCGGTGAAGTAGGGCAGATCAACGTCGCAAACGAAAAACGCCGCCGCGCTGCGGAGCTGGTCAGAGAAGCGTTTCTCGAGACACTCAATCCGTCCATCGTTCTGGTCTGCAGCTTGTTCGAAGGGCTTGTCGACAATGTAGTCACCAGCGTCGGAATGCTCAGTTCCAACGTGCCCACGGCCGTTGTGCTGTATGACCTGATTCCCCTGATCAACCGTGAACCGTACCTGGAAAACCCGCTCGTTGAGCGCTGGTATGAAAACAAGATCGGTCATCTGAGGAGCGCGAGCGCGGTCCTGGCCATCTCGGAATCCTCACGCAGCGAAGGCTTGAAATACCTTTCTTTACCCGCTGCCAAGGTCACCAACATCTCCACAGCCGCCGACTCACCATTCAAGCAAATCGAACTGTCCGAGGCCCAGCGCAGCGAACTGTTCGGCAGGCATGACTTGGACAGGCCGTTTTTGATGTACACGGGCGGGATCGACCACCGCAAGAATATCGAAGGCTTAATCACTGCTTTTGCCACCTTGCCGAAGAGCGTGCGAGCTGACTATCAACTTGCGATCGTCTGCTCGGTGCAACCGCACGACAAGGCCAGGCTGCTGGAGCTGGCCAAGAAATCCGGGCTGAAACCAGGTGACCTCGTGCTCACTGGCTTTGTGTCGGAAGAGGATCTTGTCGCGCTCTATAACCTCTGCCACGCGTTCGTTTTTCCATCCTGGCACGAGGGATTCGGCTTGCCGGCACTTGAGGCCATGCACTGTGGCTGTGCTGTCATCGGCGCCAATACCTCCAGCGTCCCGGAAGTCATCGGGCTCGACGAAGCTTTGTTCGATCCACGCGATCAACAGGCGTTTACAGCGAAGCTTGAGCAGGTCCTCACTGACGAACACTTCCGTAGCAAGCTGCGAAGTCATGGCCTGATTCAAGCCACGAAATTTTCATGGGAAAAGACGGCCGCTCTTGCGGTAGAGGCGCTCGAAAGAGCCGTAGCCGACCATATTTCTACCCGTGAAGGTGCCAGTCATCCTGTACGCAGACCCAGGCTTGCCTACGTGTCACCCCTGCCGCCTGAGCGTAGCGGTATCAGCGATTACAGCGCAGAGCTGTTGCCGGAACTGGCGCGCCATTACCATATCGATGTGATTGTTGCGCAGCATGAGATATCGAATGCGTGGATCAATGCGAATTGCCAGGTGCGCTCCGTAGACTGGTTTCAACGTAATCACCGCGTGTACGACCGGGTCCTGTACCACTTCGGCAATTCAAGCTTTCATCAGCACATGTTCGAGCTGATCAAACGCATCCCAGGCGCTATCGTTCTTCACGATTTCTTTCTTTCGGGCATCGTCGCGCATCTGGAATTTCACAGCATCGTGCCTGGCTTCTGGGTCCATGAACTCTATTCGGCGCATGGCTACAAAGCAGTGCAGGATCGATTCAAGGTTGAACAGAAGGCTGAGGTTGTCTGGGCGTATCCATGCAATCTCAGTGTGCTGCGTGATGCGGTCGGGGTCATCGTTCACTCAGAACACTCGCGGCGACTGGCTACCGAATGGTATGGAGAGGGTGATCAGAGCGAGTGGGCGTACGTGCCACTGCTTCGAGTGCCGGATCACAGCATGCCGGCCGACAAGACCGCAGCGCGCCGAGCGTTGGGTCTCGATGGCTACGACTTCATCGTCTGCAGCTTCGGCCTGTTGGGCCCCAGCAAACTCAACGACCGACTTCTGGACGCATGGCTGGCTTCACCCATGGCCGCAGACCCTAAATGCGTGCTGATATTCGTGGGCGAAAACGAGACCGGCGAGTACGGCGCGCAGATCCTCAAACGGATCAAGAGTCAGAGTGGTGGAGAGCGGGTCAAGATCACCGGTTGGACTGACAACAAGACCTTCAAGTCGTATCTGGTCGCGGCCGACATCGGCGTTCAGTTACGAACCTTTTCCCGGGGCGAGACGTCCGCGACGGTTCTGGACTGCATGAACCACGGTCTGGCGACCATAGCCAATGCCAACGGAGGCATGGCGGACTTGCCCGATCAGTGCGTGGTGAAGCTGGCGGATGATTTCGAGGTGGCTGAACTGACAGAAGCGCTGGTGCGTCTGAGGCGCGATTCCGAGGAGCGATCGCTGTTGTCTCAGAAAGGCAAGGCGGAGGTCCACAGCAACCATTCTCCGCGTTACTGTGCTGACAAGTACGTTCGCGCGATCGAGCACTTCTATGCAGACAACGCGCACTCCGTACCTTCTTTAATCCAGGCATTGGAGGAGTTCGACGCACAGCCGCAAGACGCCCACGATCGCGCCTTGCTGGCCAACAGCATCGATCGCTCGCTGCTGCCCAGGTTCTATCAAAAGCAGCTGTTCGTAGACATCTCCGAGCTCTGTCAGCGCGATGCTCGCAGTGGTATTCAGCGCGTGGTGCGCAGCATTCTGCGTCACTGGTTGCTCAATCCGCCGCAGGGCTACCGCGTCGAGCCGGTCTATGCGACAGCCGATGCACCAGGCTATTTCTATGCTCGACGTTTCACACTCGGGTTCTTGGACTGTCCAATGGACGCTCTAGTGGATGAACCGATTACCTTCGGTCCCGGCGATATGTTCATCGGTTTGGATTTCCAACCCAGCATCGTGCCCAGCCAAGTGCAGTCGCTGACCGATATGCATCGGGTTGGCGTCGAGATTCAGTTCGTGATCTACGACATGCTTCTCCTTGGGCTACCGGACTGCTTCCCGGCGCACGGCGGCGGCTTGCTGACCGATTGGCTCAGCGTTGTCACTCGCTTCGACGGCATGTTGAGCATCTCGAAGGCGGTGCAAGGCGATCTATCCCAATGGTTGGGCAACAATCCTCCTCCCGCGGGGCACATGCCTAAACTTGGGTGGTTTCATCTGGGGGCGGATATCCTCGAATCAGTGCCCTCCACAGGCGTAGCGGGTGATGTATCAGAGACACTGGGCAAGTTGCGACAGGCCCCTTCGTTCCTTATGGTCGGCACGCTGGAGCCGCGCAAAGGGCATGCTGAGGTGCTCGAAGCCTTCGAGCTGCTATGGCAGGAAGGTGACCGCCTGAACCTGGTGATCATCGGCAAACAAGGCTGGATGGTCGAAGCGCTTGTCGAGCGCTTGCGCAATCACCCACTGCGGGGCAAGCAGTTGTTCTGGCTCGAAGGGATCAGCGACGAAGGCCTGGAGGCGGTCTATTCGGTGTCGACATGCCTGTTGGCTGCATCGAAAGGCGAGGGGTTCGGCCTGCCACTGATCGAGGCCGCACAGCACAAGGTGCCGATCCTCGCCCGATCGCTGCCGGTGTTCCACGAAGTGGCGGGCGAGCATGCTGCGTTCTTTGATGGAGATGCGCCTCGAGCATTGGCCGATGCCGTGCAGCAGTGGGTGCGTAGCGATGCCGAAGGAAAGACCATCCGTTCCGACGAGATGCCGTGGCTGACCTGGAAGCAGAGTGCGGAAGAGCTGTGGAAGGCTGCGTTGAGCGATGAGAGCTTATCTCCGATAGTTGAACCTATCGATTGTAGGAAATAACCTATATGGTGCTCAGTATCATCGCAAATACTACTCATGATCAATATTTTAGCTTAGGGTATAAGTTTTGAATACCGTACCGCTCGTTGTAGATTTGGATGGCACACTATTGCATTCCGATCTCCTGCTGGAAACCGGGATGTCATTCGTTCGCAATAATCCGATAAGCTGCTTGCGCCCAGTCAATTGGCTGCGCAAAGGTAAGGCGCATCTCAAAGAGCAGCTTGCCATAAGCACATCGGTTGATGTGAGCACTTTGCCCTATAATGAAACCGTCGTTGAGTTTTTGAGAAAACAGCGAGAAGCGGGTCGCGTGCTGATTCTTGCTACTGCAAGCCACTCGACACTTGCAGAACGCGTTGCGAGCCACTTTGGGATTTTCGATCATGTTCATTCCAGCGATGGAAATATCAACCTCACAGCAACGCACAAGCGGGATTTGCTGGTCGAGAGATATGGGCAAGGTGGTTATGACTACATGGGGAATTCGCACGATGACATTTGCGTCTGGGAAAGTGCTCGATATGCCTATGTAGTCAACCCTGACAGTGGGGTCGAGCGCAAAGCCATGCGCAGTGGAAATGTCCTAGAAGTCATGCAGACGCCAAAAACGACGACCCGTGCATGGATTAAAGCCTTTAGGCTACACCAGTGGATGAAGAACACGTTGATCTTTGTACCGCTACTGGCGGCTCATCAGGTCACTAATCTTTCACTGTTTATGGATGGGATCGTCGCATTTGTCCTTTTCGGTATTTGCGCGTCAAGCGTTTACATACTGAATGATCTGCTTGATTTAGCCGATGACAGGCATCACAAGACCAAGCGCAATCGCCCTTTTGCGAGTGGCAGGCTCAGCATAGCCTCGGGCGTACTGGTCTTTCCGTTACTGCTTGTTATTGCGTTTGCAGGTGCGTTAACTATCCTCCCAGAAGAGTTCAGTATAGCGCTTGGAACTTATTACCTGCTAACGCTCGCCTACTCGCTCTCGCTGAAGCGAATGATGGGCGTAGATGTTATCGCCTTGGCGCTGCTTTACACAATGCGAATTATTGCAGGGGCGTATGCCTTCCAGTTGGTGTTGACTTTCTGGGTGCTCGCTTTCTCAATGTTTATTTTTCTAAGTCTCGCTCTAGTAAAGCGGTACGCCGAGTTGCGCGAGGCGAGAGTCAAGGGTCTGAAGGGCAAAACAAGAGGTCGTGGTTACTTTCCTGGTGATTTAGAAATGATCGCCTCACTCGGTGCCGCATCGGGGTATCTAGCTGTAATGGTCTTGGCGCTGTATCTTCATGATACCGTTACCATGGCAATGTACGCGCATCCACAAGTCATATGGTTAGCTTGCCCAGCACTTCTTTTTTGGATTACTCGGGTATGGATACTTACACACAGGGGAGAAATGCACGATGACCCTGTGATCTTCGCGATTCGCGACAGGACAAGTCTTATGACAGGATTGGTGTTCTGCTTGATTTTCTGGCTTGCCGCATGACGAAAAATATTCTTTCCTGGGGCCGGCATCCAAATCAACCCCAAGTCGGATCTGAGCTTGGCTGGCGTGGAGAGGCCGGAGAGGTCTTTTCACAGGCCGCAGCGGAATTCGGCTCGACCCTCCCGTTCGGAAACGGGAGAAGCTACGGCGACAGCTGTCTAGCCGTCAGCGGGTGCGTTGTAGAAACGCGAAGGATGAACCGCGTGATCGAATTTGATCGAGCGCGAGGTACATTTTGTGCAGAGTCAGGCATTACATTGGAGGAGATTCTACATATTGTCGTACCTGCAGGTTGGTTCTTAGCAGTCACGCCAGGCACACAGCATGCGACCTTGGGTGGCGCGATCGCTAATGACGTGCACGGTAAAAACCACCATAAACAAGGGACCTTCGGAGGTCATGTAAAAGAATTTGGTCTTTTACGGAGTGACGATGGATACAGTGCGTGCGCACCTGATACAAATCCAAATATGTTTAAGGCCACAATTGGCGGGCTGGGTTTAACCGGACTAATACTATGGGCGCGTATTCAGCTGATCCCAATTGCGTCAGCCCAAATCAATACCCAGACAATTCGCTTTGAAAGCCTGCTGGAGTTTTTCGAGCTATCGGAAAGGTTGGATGATCAACATGAATACAGCGTGGCATGGATTGATTGCCTTGCTAAAGGAGCTCAGGCCGGCCGAGGGGTATATTTCTTTGGAGATCATGCCCCCTATGGTGAGCTGACCACACAATCGCGGCGACCGATCGCAATGGGCGTGACCCCGCCTGTATCCTTGATCAATAAATATTCGTTGGCTGCCTTCAACGGAGTTTATTGGCGGAAACACTCTGCCAAACCTGTCATGGGCCGATGCGAGTACGAACCCTTTTTCTATCCGTTAGATAGGATTTCAGGGTGGAATCGAATGTACGGTCCCCGAGGATTTCAACAGTACCAATGTGTCATACCTGAAGCGGAAGCCTATTCAGCGATGACTGAAATCCTGAAGGCTATCTCCGATTTTCGGCAAGGCTCATTTTTAGCGGTCTTGAAGCGCTGCGGAAGGGCGGAGTCGCCAGGCCTAATTTCGTTTCCAATGCCTGGTATATCATTGGCGTTGGATTTTCCTCAGACAGGAGAGCTTGAGACAAAGCTCTTCAAAGTGCTCGATGGTATAGTTCGCACCGCTCGCGGTAGGCTTTATCCGGCCAAGGATGCCCATATGAAGGGTGATGACTTCAAAATTTTCTACCCCAATTGGCAGCAGCTTGAGATACGTCGAGACCCACAACTGAATTCGTTGTTCTGGAAAAGAGTGTCGCAATGAAAAAAATCTTGATCGTTGGAGCTACGTCTGCCATAGCGATTGCCTGCGCACGTGAATGGGCAAATGAAGGAGCTAGCTTCTATCTTGTAGCACGTGATTTGACGAAGCTTGAGCAGGTTTCGTCTGATCTGCTCGCTAGGGGCGCGCACTCAGTGGCAGTGGAAGTTATGGACGCCGTTGATTTCAGTGCGCATCACGCAATGATTGAAAAATCCATTGGTGTGCTCCACCAAATTGACATCGCATTGATTGCTCATGGGACTCTGCCTGATCAGAAAGAATGCGAAAAAAATGTCGACCTTGCGCTACGGGAAATTGTCGCCAATGGGACCTCGGTAATCTCATTGCTATCAATACTTGCTATACAGTTCGAAGAGCAACGGTGCGGAACACTTGTAGCAATCTCATCTGTTGCAGGTGATCGGGGCAGGCCATCAAACTACGTTTATGGGGCAGCTAAAGCCTCTATCTCTGTGTTCTGTCAAGGGTTAGGCGCCAGACTACATAAGAAAGGCGTGAAGGTTCTTGACGTTAAGCCTGGTTTCGTAAACACGCCCATGACGGCAGGATTGCCCTTACCGCAAGCGCTTGTAAGCTCTCCAGAAAAGGTTGCCGCTATCATTACCCGGGCGGTAGGGAAAAAATCAGGTGTTCTCTATGTGCCGGGTTTCTGGCAGCTAATTATGTTAATTATTAAACTCATACCTGAAGCTATTTTCAAAAGACTTAACTTGTGAGCAATAGTGTTTATCTAACAGGGTGGCGTCTCAAGGCCCTCATACTGTCAGTCGTTGGATCGGCTTTGGGGTATCTTGGATTTTCGCTTTGGGCGGGAGGAGCGGAAATTCTAAAGGCGGTGAGTAATGTGGGCCTAGGTGGCCTGCTACTTGCTCTGTCCATGTCGTGCTTGAACTACGCATTGCGCTTTTCTCGGTGGCAGCTGTATTTGAAGGTACTGGGGGAGAAAGTTGGCGCTAAGGATAGTTTTGAAATCTATATCGCCGGGTTCGCTCTTACTACTACGCCTGGTAAAGCGGGCGAAGCACTCCGGGGCGTTTTTCTCAAGCCCTTGGGAGTCGGCTACGACAAAAGCTTTGCTGTGTTCATCAGCGAAAGGCTTTCGGATCTTTGTGGAGTTGTCGCGCTTGCGCTGCTTGGTATATCCATGTATCCGCAAGCGCGGTCAATTGTATTTGTCGTAGCAGGTATTGTTACAATTGGGCTCGCAGTACTCACCAGTCGAACGGTTATTAATTGGATAGGTGTCGCGGCTGATAAGTCCAGGGGGCGAATCAAGAGTCTTCTGACCTCGTTATATCGAATGTCCGTGGCCGCTTATGATTGTCATCGTCCCTTAGTGCTAGCTTCCGCGCTAATAATAAGTATCTTTGCCTGGGGGGCAGAAGCGCTGGCTTTCTATTGGATATTGGAGTTTATGGGTGCGGATATTCCGCTCCAAATAGCCATATTTATCTATGCCTTAGCCATGCTTGCTGGTGCAGTCAGCTTTATGCCAGGAGGACTTGGAGGTGCTGAGGCCGTGATGGTAGGGCTTCTTACATGGAAAGGAATGCCTGTACCTGACGCCGTAGCAGCAACAGTACTTATTCGACTCGCCACTTTATGGTTCGCAGTTGCCATTGGAGCAATTATGCTCGTCAAACGGGGAAAGATATTGAAATGAGCCTCATGAATACAAATACGCCAGGTTGGATGAGCAAAGGGGGCTTTGCAGCTTTAATTGTCTTAATCTTTCTTGTGGGCGGAGTGCATACCTATTGGTACAGGGATTTCCAACCGGATGACACGTTTATATATTTGGTATACGTTAAAAGCTACCTTCAAGGAAATGGTTTAACATTTAATGGTCAGTTAGTTGAGGGGTATTCCTCGGTACTCTGGACGCTATTGGTCACATTGCTAGCTGCCGCTGGCGTTGATGCGCTTTGGGGGTCGAAACTCCTTGGCTGGCTTGCCTACGCCGGAATAGGGACATTTTTATTATCTGCACACCGAGCTGCCGGCGCAAATCGAGCCAGCGCCTTATGCGCTCTTGCAATTTTTTTCAGTGTGCCATCTTTGGCTATGTGGGCCTCGGGCGCAATGGAGACTGTTTTATTCAGCGCCATAATATGCGCTGCGGTGCTCACGTACTATCAGGCTAGAATGGGCGTTAGACACCATTTCTATTACGTTGCGTCCGGTGTGCTCTTCGGTTTGCTGTCTATTTGTCGCCCGGAAGGCTTCGCGCTGATAGGCGCTGTCTTTGCCTTTGAAGCGATCCTCGTATTGCACAAAAAGAAAAGTTCACTTCAGGGTGTCATAACTACTGTTGGTATTTATGCAGTTATGACCGCGTCGATGTTCGCAATTCGATGGTCTATTTACGGAAAGTTGTTCCCCGCTACAGTGGGCGCCAAAACTGGTAGCTTATCTGTACAAATGTATCACGGACAACAATACCTTATTGGCTTTTTTCAAAGCTATTCATTTTTCGTCTTAGCCTATGCTTCGCTTCTGTTGTTCGGGCTTTTCAGCTTGCGAAAAAAGAATGACTCTAAATACTTTCTGCTATGGCTTAGTACGATTTTGGTTGCTGGGTATACCCTTTTCAATTTTTTGGTTGGTGGTGATTGGATGTTGGGCTGGCGCTTTGTCACTCCCATCATCCCTTTCATCGTATTGACAATTGGTATCTGCCTCTCTGCACTTAACTCCAAAGTCGCTAGCATTATAACCCTGTTGATAATGGCTAACTTGATAGGTTTCTCTTCGAAGCTTCACGAGAGAGCTATGTTGCAGGCTGCCTCCGACAGGGGGGATATCCTCATGGGCCAGTATATAAAGTCATTGGACTTGCCACATGATGCGAAAATTGCCGTCATTGACGCTGGTGCCATTCCGTACTATGCGGAGCTGTATACCATCGATATGATAGGGCTGAATGACTCCTATTTGTCTGGGCTTCCTGGTGGGTTTCTTCAAAAATATGATAACAGTTACGTTTTGGCTAACAAGCCAGCGGTGATACAGTTCCATACTAGGGCGCTTGATGATTCGCACTATGTTGTTCCCACTGAAGCATTCATAGGCGCTACTAAGCTGTTTTACTCTGCGGAGTTTCAGCGTTGGTATGTCAATGATACTAAGTCGCCTGTTCCGCATTTGTTCCGACGTCTTACTGTTCCGAAAGAAAACACATTTATTGAAGACTTTATGTCTGCTGACTTTTCTGCCGCTGTCAATGGCTCGCGTGTGACTCTCAAAGCGACCAAAAAGGGCGAAGGTGTTTGGGTAGCACCGACAGGTACTCACACGGAAGCGGGTGCCGTATACATCCGTGTGCATGTAAAGGCCAAAGATAGCCAATTCGAAGAAGATAAGCTTTTACCCATTCCGAAAAATCTCAGAATTGGCGAATCGTTGACGGTCGAGTTCGATATGCCTCGCGAGGCGATATCGGGGCTTGAGTTAATCAGTGCCTGTCCAATCCTGGCGGGTGTTGATGAGCTTACGGCCTGCACTACAGGCGAGGCCGGAAACCTGCTCACTACCCATCAGAAGACAAAGGGCGCCCCCGGCATATTCCGTTTTGATGATCCGCTTCTATCCCTTCGCGGGTGGTCTGGTTTCGAGACGGATCATGTATGGAGCCTGGGTGAAACTTCGACTATTGACTTTCAGCTCTCGGAAAACGCAGGGATTCGAGTAGTTAGTCTGAAGCTCATGCCATTCGGCGACCAGCCTCTGGAGATACTGCTCAACGGCGATATGCTTTTTAAAGGAAAAATCACAGACACGCGTGAAATTGCGCTTAGTCCAGGTAAAATCTTACCTGAAAATAATTCAATCCTAATTAGACATCCAGGTGCTGTAGCACCAGGAGCAGGTGATGCCCGAACTATCGCAGTAGCGCTTGTATCAATTACTCTTCAGCCGTAATGTGATGGATGTGTTTTCGTCTCTTCTACTCTCGATAGCATGATTGGGTAGGGGAGGCGTAAGCTTTCTCAGATATAGCTGATTGACGTATTTATATCTTGCTCCATCAGCTTTCTCTGATAGGTGTTAGATCAAAAAAAGCACTTCTGGAATCCTACATTCAAATCGCTCCGTAGTGGATCAACTAATCCCTGACACTGCGTAGAGCTTTTTTCGGCAACGGCAGGCGCTAATCCGTAGTTGAACTGATGCGGTCGCTGTCAGCTCTTATTGTGAGCATGGGAGCCCGGCTGTGTGCTGAGCAAGTTCATCTGGCTCATCAACGTACGCACCTTAGATCTCACGATTTGCAAGCTGTCCTCTTTCATCAGCGTGGTTCGGCTGGCCGCAGCGCTTCAGCTCTGCGTAACCAGCTCGTTCACACGTCTACGTAAAATCACCCGTCCAGCATCAGGGAGTCGGCGTTTTCGACACTACACATAGTAGCGAGATTGGGTGACTTCAAATAACGAATACAATAAATTAACCGGCTCCTCGACGCGAAGCTGATCGCCTAATGCGAGCGTTGGTGCAACTCGGGCATCAAAAGCAGGATCGACTTTTTTAGAATCGATTTTCCCCTCTCAATGCAGTTGATTCGAGCTTGCGGTTCCTGGATCTTTTGCTGCTCAGGTGTCAGCGCTTCGCTGGTGGGTGTGGCACCACCTCGTTTCAGCTGGAGCTGGATAACCCAATGGCAAGGCCGACTTTTCCAATCCAAGCAACTGGGCTGGTTCAGCGTGGTAGCCTTGATCAAACACCAAGTTCGCAGCTTCGCGCTCGAATTCATGGGGGAAGGTATGTCGTTGTCTGCCCATCGAACACCTCTGTGTGACGATCATTTTCGCTTACAAAGGTGTCCGGGCTTAATAGAGCACTACTGTGCAATTCCGAAAGCCATTTCAATCGTAGTCAGCTAAACGGCTTATGCATATCTATAAGTTGCTAATTGAGAATACATCAGCGACTACGATGCTTTTAATGTGCTGATGTAGATAGATGAAAGCTAAGCAAACTGAATTTGCAGCTCTCAGTTCTCAGTTCGCTATTGGCTATTGGCTATTGGCTATTGTGCGTAGCCTCTTGGATTTCTTATTTGCCATCGCCAGACATCTGAACACATATCCATAAGATCTTTTCTGGCTACCCAGCGTAATAGTTCATTGGACCTACTTACATCAGCATATGACTGGGCTATGTCGCCTGGACGTCGATTGGAGTAGCGATAGGGGATTTTCCTACCACTTGCAATTTCGAAAGCTTGAATGATCTCAAGAACTGAATACCCACGTCCAGTGCCGAGATTCATAGGAAGGTAAACACCGTGGGAGCTGGATGATATATGCTCTAGAGCAGCTAGGTGTCCAATGGCTAGATCAGATACGTGTATGTAGTCCCGTACTCCCGTACCATCGGGAGTAGGATAGTCACTCCCATACACTATCACTTCAGGACGAATACCAGCAGCTACTTGACTCAAGTATGGCATAAGATTGTTCGGGATTCCTACCGGGCACTCGCCTATCAAGCCGGACTCATGTGCACCTACCGGATTAAAATAACGCAGGATCGCGATCTTCCATGTATTGTCGGCGGCATAGATATCGCCGAGCAGATCTTCGACGCTGAGCTTGCTTCGTCCATAGGGATTAGTAGGATTGGTAGCGCATGTTTCGGCAATGGGAAATTGCGAGGGCGATCCGTATACTGTTGCCGATGAAGAAAAAATAAAGGTATTAACTTTATATTTCTCCATGACCTGAAGTAGTGCGATGCTCCCGCACACATTAGTAGAATAGTATAGCAGTGGGTTAATAGTAGATTCACCTACCGCCTTGACCCCAGCAAAGTGCATAACCGCATCGAACGCATCAGTGCTGAAAATCGAATCTAAAGTTTCTTTATCATTGACGTCAGCCCGAACAAGGTAGGGGGTGACGCCTGTGAGAAACATTATACGATCTAAAATGGCGGGGCTACTATTGGAGAAATTGTCGAGGATAGTGACTATATGTCCGTTTTTTAACAGTTCTATGACGGTGTGCGAGCCAATATATCCGGCGCCGCCAGTGACAAGAATATTCAAGGTAAGCCCAACCTGTAAGAGTCGTCTAGGATTAATGAGAATTTCAGTTTATGGTGAGGACATTACACTGCGAATACAATTTCTTCAGCGTTGTTAAGTTTTCACCATGCTTTACATTGAATTTATCCCGATCATAGATTCGATTTAAATATTCGGCATTTAAAAGCTTGTTGGGGTTCTGAGCGTCTGATATGGGGATGCTAGGTATGCCCATGGACTCTCCTAGTTCAGATGTCCGCTGGTCGTGCGTCAGGAGAAACGCTGGTTTACCGGCAAGATAAGACGCGATGGCCCCGTGAATACGAGATGTGATAGTTAAGTCTGTATTATTTATGTGGAAATCAATCCAGGCTTTGTAAGAGCCAAATATATGAAGCCTGTCGTAGATTGATTGGATCAAGTCAGGGGAGATCCCGTAGTAATGCGATAGCCAGGTAGCATCTTCGGTGGAGCTATTAGCGAGCCAATTGGCCTCTATAATTTCTGACTGCAGTATAATTGACGAAGCCGCTTGAGCGGCGAGCCTTGCTACGGGCCTCTGCGCTGCGTCATCAGAGTCGTCTTTAGTGTATCGGGTAAAAGACATGCTCAAGCGGGTGGCTGATCCATATTCCGGAAGCACAGGGGCATGGAATGAGCGAAGCTCGGTGTACATCGAGGGGCAGCCACAAACTACCGTATTCTCAATCCCCAAGGCGCGAAGTATCTCGGCAGTCTTCTCGCCTCTTAGGCCGATCACAGAGCATTTTCTTGCCAAGAGCTCTAAAAACCTTAATGTTCCGGGCCTGATTCCACCTATCTCTGAAATAGGTATCTGAGCTCCAAGACCTACGCAGCAGATGGGTACCTCAATCTTCTCAAGCGCGTCAGCTAAAAAGCCCCAGTCACTGCTAGTGTCTATCCAGTTTGCAGCGGGTATAACTACACTTGAGTAATCTGTATTAATCAATTCGGATTTTGAAGAAAACTGGAAGCCGATGATCTGAGGACGGTATACCTGAGAGCAAACACCATGAGTAAAAAGAATATTCCCAGTATTGCCTCCCGACTGTTCAATTAGTTTTGTGCCAGCCAATACGTCCAGCTCGTTCAGGACAAGACCCACAACAGCAGTGTTTTTCATGTGTAACTCCATGTCAAGATTAAGCCTGTATTTAAACAGGCTTAATTAAAAACTTAAGCGCTAGCTATTCGTTTTTTGGAACGTGTTATAGTGCACAAGATCTTGTCAGCTACGGTATGAATACTAAACCGTTTTTGAAAGATAATCTGAGATTGCTTCTGGTAAGCAGAAAGCAGCCGATCATCAGACATCAACAGCGCCATCTTTTGCGACAAGCGGTCTACTAGCGTTAGATCACCATGTAGGTCGACTAGTAGTCCTGCATTAAGCTCGTCGTGTTTCATCATTCCAGGTATTCCGCCATGGCGTGTGGCGATGACAGCTAGTGAGCTTGCCATGTATTCAATCACCACATTAGGCTGAGTTTCGCTAATAAAGTAGCTTGGAAGTATACCAACGTCACAGCCGTGCATGATTGCCAATGGGTCGTCTTGGAGTCCAAGTACTGTTAGCGCTGGGTGTTGCTCGTATGGTGCAAGAAGTTCATCAAGGTACTCACTCGATCCGATCGTAACTAACCTTGCCAACTTACCCCCACGCTCAGCAGGGGGCAACTCGTTAACCCTCAGTATTGCCTGTACGGCCTCGAACCAGCCTTTTTCCGGTATGCCACGCGCGCACATGCAGAAGACCAACTCATCAGAACGCCGGTAGTTGTGTAAATCTAAAGAAGATGGACGAATTTCAGGGGTATGTACACCGTTGTTAGCCATGTGCAACGGAGGTCGGTGAAGCATACCGTTTTCAAATATTTTAAGGTTTTTAGGATCTAGATAGAAAATGCCATTTGTTGACTCCATCATGCGTCCTACCAAGCTAACAAAATCTGGATCGCAGTCGGGGTTATCCATAAGAAATTCATAGCATCCATGCATATGAATATACCACGGTATGTTGGTTGATAAATGTATAGCATACGCGACTTTGTCAGCCCACCATACATTGGAAAATATGCTCTCGATACCCAACCAAGAAGATAGCGCGCAAATAGTGTTTATCCGGTTTTCCGAACAATCAGATTCATACTTGCCTGGTTGGTCCGCGCAAAAGCGCAGATGCGCTACGGAAGATAGTGTGCCTTCTAGGAATATGACATCCTCAGATATCAGCTTCACAAGATTGCCATCATCAAGAAGCGGGCGTGCACTGATCAAAAAAACATTATTCGTTGCAGCGAGGGTATTAGCAACGCGAACCGCCGCAGTCTGGCCTCCACCCGTTTCCGCATCCGGTATAACGACGAGAATGGTATGCGATTTTCTCATAACGCTATTTAGCTGTCTTTTGATCTTATCAAGGACTTTCCCAAGCATTGGATGATCATGCATCGAGGGCCTCGAATCCAAGGCGCGTAGCTCCCAGTTATACTCTAGAAAACGTCGGAATAGATTGTTGAAGATCACGTTTTTAGGGAGCATTTTTTCTTTGATGAGGTTTGAACTTAGTTCTAGTGACTCTTTGATGACCTGCACGGGGTTGCCATGAGTAGTCGAGTTCATGTGACGTCTGAAGTAGTTGAGTGCCAATGCTTGATATGCAAAATCACCCTGTTTCGCCATTTCGATATAATAAGCCCAGTCACCACAATTTCGATAGCTAAGAGCTGAGCGCACCGCCTTTAAAGCACATTCTTTTCTTACTATGGTTGCGCTTGCGTTGGGGATTGTGTTTTGTATACCAAGGGCAGATGTAATTTCGATGGCGCCTGACTCAATATAGGATTCCTGCCATTTCTTCTCGCTAATTGAATCTGTATATGCGAGTGCAGGTATCTTGGTGTGCATATCACTTTGGAAAACTGCTTTGCCGAAATATTCAGGAATTGTGCTGCCCATTTCATCAATTGCTGTAGTTTGGACGTAGGCTAGTACAACATCAGGATCCTCAAAATGGGGCAACAACGTCTCAAGAAAATCGAAGCTAGCAGAGTCATCTGCTTCTGCTATCCAAACCAAATCGTACTGCGCTAACTGCAGTCCTTTTTGCCACTGGAGAAATGGGGAGCCAGAATTCTCCTTGTTCACTATTACAGAAACAGTTATGTTTGTTCCTTTGACTAAGTCTTCGATTTCCTGCAGGCTCGAATCTGTGGAGGCATCGTCGAGGATAATTATTTCACTAGGCGGTACCGATTGATTTACAATAGATAGAAATCTTTCCGAAAGAAAAGGGCCGCAATTGTAGTTGGGGATTATCACCGATATCTTTTGAGGCTGTGCAGTTTTGGATGTATTGAGTAGGCTACTCGCTAGATTGTAAACCTCTTGGCTGCCTTGGATAGAGCTATGCAATCTTTCGACTTTATCTCGAGCATTAGCACCAAGCGCACAAAGCTGCTTGCGGTTTTTGATCAGTTTTTCAATGTTACGGGCGGTATGTTTTACATCTTGGGTCTCAATGACAATGCCGCATTCTTTGCCCACAAAGCTGGGCATGCCCCCCGTATGCGCATAACATACTATTGGGATGCCCGCTGCGGCCGCCTCGAGTGCGACAAGTGGATATGGATCTTCACGGGAAGATAAGAAAAATAGGTGACCTATCTGAAAGTACTGTCGTGCGTTACTTCTTTCTCCTATGAATGCTATATGATCTTCTGCTTTTGCGTCCATAATCATTTTGCCTAGAACATCAAGCTCTGAATTGGATGACCCACCAATCCATACAAATTTTAAAGATTTCGTTTTCTTGAGAAGCTCTATGGCAGTCTTGACGAATAGATCGGGGCCTTTTCGCCAATCAGTAGTTCCGCAGCCTATGATTACTATGTCTTCAGCGCCAATCCTTAGCTCAGTCCTCATAGCGGAAGATTCTGCAGTGCTTAATTTATCAACAGCAATATCAATATAGGGATGAATCAAACTTATATTGATATTTCTTATTTTATGATTTTTTAAAAGATTTTCTTGTACTGGCGCAGAAACGGCGATGAAATGATCAGTATGCTTGACAGTTGAATCCATGATTTTACCGGGAGCCCATCTTTCAATGGATTTTTGGAGCTCATGAACATACGTTATTACTTTGATGTCATATTGGCTGATACGGGATAGGATTGGACCATTGACAACGGTATTGCTAAGGACAAGTTTGCTACCTCCGCCAAATATGTGATCAAGAATGGTTTTTTTGTAATTTTCAGTTGGGTAGTCAGATAGAACGAAAGTCTCACATATGGCCTCAAAATCTTGCCTCAGTACTCCGTCTTGGATTAGGAGAAGCTTAAAGTTTTTGATACCGTTTCTTTTCCATTCCCTGAGCATAGTTAGGAGTACGATTTGTGCGCCCGCGCGCGCAGCATCATGACCAATCACAATAATCTCAGGCTCTATATCCAAAACGGTTGCGACATTAGACATGAGCGCACGTTTGGTTGCATTCAACCAAGCATAACCATATTTCTCATCCGGTTCTAAATGATTCCCTTCCGCCCACTCATTCCACGCATTTATAAAAACGAATCGAGTATTCCGAGGCTGTGTCTGGGAAACCTTTGATGCTGCAGCTGACAACCAATAGCAGTAAAATTCGGGCGTAGAGTTGATCCAGGAATGCCCTCGTTCTTGCCGTCGTGCCGTGTTATCCCATGATGGACTGACACCAGGCCAGACATTGTTACCAAGTTCAGAAGATGTGTAGTCGGCGACCATACTTCGATAATCTCGAACCGAACCTGTGAATCGACCCGGCTCCAGTAGATCCTGATGGTTAGCTATGTCTTTTGCAGCCGTCCCAAGTGGGGGGAATTGAATAGCGAAATCGTATCCAATATCTGCTGGATGCGGCGAGTCAAAGCTCTGCATGAATGCCAGGCATATTTCGCCAATACCCTGTTCTCTACAAACCTTCCGCCACAAATCCGCAGTGTCTTTTACATTTGGAAGAAGCATAGGCCGGTAGACGATGAGTAGGGGTTTACCATCGATCTTTATGTAGCGCGAATCTCTAAATGAATCCAGAAGATCAATAATAAATTGCAAGTCGCTCGACTCTGAATGCTCTTGTCCTATTAGTATTTCGTGATCCCCCCCATCCCAGGTACGCGTCCAGTTTTCATTAGCCCAGCAGAAACAGAAGGGAAAATCTGGTTCTTCGCTTCTCAGCATTTTGTCGGTTGGCGTTTCGAGAATCCGCTTGCCATTAAACCAGTAGTAATAAAAGCAGAAACCTTCTATGCCGGATTCCTTCGCAAGTCTGGCCTGGTATTTAAGCATCTGACCATCCCTAAGGTCATAATACCCAATGTCAGCATGTGGAATATGAGGCTGATAGTGGCCCGTGTACTGTGGAACGCCCCTGCGGACATTTGTCCATTCTGTAAAGCCCTGACCCCACCACTCGTCATTTTCAGGAATAGTATGGTATTGAGGTAAGTAGATCGCAATCGCTTTTACCGAGGGGGCTGAGTCTAGAATTGGTCCAGTTTTATTACGAGAAATGTAGCTAAAGTGTTTGATGTCCTGGTCATGGGTTGACATGTCACTCAAACTATCAAGCGTTGAAATGGCAACTCTGGAATAATCATCAAGCCTATGTTTTATTAGCTCAATATTACTATTTATCACTTCAGCAAGAAAAGGTGAGCTTGCACGCGCTATTTTGTATAACTCAAGTGCTTCAGTGAGCAGGCCAGCACGGTATTTTTCATTGGCAACCTTTAGTATGGACATATGCGATAACCTAAATTCTAATGATCACTAAAAATTAATAGCTTTGAGTTTGATAAGAAGTCTTGTGGGCGTTAACGAATATAGATTTTAATTCACGGCAGACTAATTTCCAGTCTGTCGTGTTGTCGGAGCTTGCGAATGTAGCCCGAGAACGAAACAGTTGCTGCTCCATATCTGCTATTATGGCTGCGACCAACAGATAGTCATCATTGTGAAGCTTTGACCATGTTTCAGGCGGCAAAATGTTAGGTGCTATAAACTCCAGAATAAGACGGTTGTGGGATTCTGAAGGTGCGTTAACATACCAGTTGCGGAACCAGGAGCGCGCTGACTCAGGGAACCGGAGGCTGAATCGTTTGGTAGGCTCCAGTATATCGAAATGTATACAGTAAGTTAATCCGGGCAGCCTTGCTTCACCCAGCTCGACATTTTCCATAGAGATGTGGAGATTCGCCTCATTGCTATCGACGTTTACAGCACTACTAGCCTTGTCATATCGTAAAATATTTGGCCACTTCTGTAGGGTTGAGTACAGATTATCTAGCCCAGTAAAGACCGATTTTCTGTTGCCGCCCGGGGGTAGAATACTCGTCGAAGAAGTGTTCAGCTGGCGTAGCATGATTGATGTCAGTGCTATAATAAACCTCCACGCGCTAGTTGATAGCGTCGAAAGTCTCCTGTTACTCTCTTGCTGATACGAACCTGGGGTCGGGAAAAGAAGGATATCTTGCGCCTGAACTGTTTTATCGAAGTGCACTATTGATGACAACGTATGGACTGGCTTGATCACAAACCCAGTCATGGAATCGATTGTCCTAGTCATGAATGATAAGGTTTCATAATAAACATTATCGATGTACGTATCTGCTAACTGCCACTCAATGTAATGTCCTTCCTCATTGGATTGGACAACCTCAGTTTTCAGCGTACTAAATTCCCATGGGCATTTATGCCGCTGAAGTGCTTGAGCGAGTCGAGATTGATATTGCAGCATTGCACTATGGTCGTGGTTATGTAATTCATATAGAGCTTCCAGGCGCTCTTGGCATGCATGAAGACTAGACTCTAGGTATAAATTCTCGCCGTCTTTGTTATTTTTGCTTATGAAATCTGCCAGCAAGATTCCGTCTCTTCGCGAAGGCACTGCTACGCAACGATCAATTTCCTCAATGATTTTCTCAAATTTCCTATGCTCGCCTTCAGCGGACGCTAAGGAAAATAGAGACTGGGCTTCATGTTCTGTCACCTTTATTTGTATATGCTCATTTACGTAGCAAGACAAGAGCATATCTCTTGATGGGGTAGCGGTTTTTTCAAGCGGAGGCAATTCAGACGCTTCATTTAAACTTAGCTGCCACTTTTTACAGATTTCAGCGATGCACGAGCCTGGGTTCGACTTTAATGTGGTGTTCGAAAGTATCAAGGTTTTATCGGAGTTGCGCCGAACGAAGCGTATAAGTCTGTCAGTCCTTTCCTTCCACTTTGCGAGCGCTTTATCAAAGTCACAAGGCGATCTGCTGCCAGATTCATAGACCTTGGTTAGCGTATCAATAGGCGATTCATACACAAATAAGAAATTTATGTTTGGATCAAACTCTTCCCAGTAGTCAAGCAACATCAAACTCGATGAGTCAATCCAGTGCCACAGAGGGTTTAAGCGATTGGCCAAAAAAACGTCTGTTATAATCTGTTCCAGAAACTTTCCAGTTGACCAAGACGATTCAGATGTCGTGGAAGTATTTCTTGCTGCAACCATTTTATGCCATTCTGAAATTGACAAAGCTGCATCTCTGTTGGAGTTCAAAGCTGGTACAGAGCCTGCTTTTTCTAACACAGCTGCTAACCAGTCTAAAGCGGCTTGATCGTGCCCAGTGATGCAAAATGTCTTCATAGCGCTCAGTTCAAGGTTATGGTTGTATAACTCGCGGGGGGGGGCGCCAGTAGGCTCAGAACCCTGCAAAGGTTTCAAGTGCTTAATAGGTGCACTAATATGTAGGCGGTATAACTAAGCCACCATACGGACCTGTTTTGTAATCTTGGCTCAAAAAAGGGTGATAGTATTTATCAGCCAACCCGCCTGACGCCCACCGATCCATGAAGGTCGTCTGTTCGCGTATCGCTCTTGCACGTTTTTCAGTGGTGTCGTCTTTTCCCCTACTGGCCGATTCGGCATGTAGCATTTTTGCAAAAGGAGTCCAGACAACATCAAATCCCAAGTTTTGAACGCGTAAGCAATAATCGATGTCGTTCAGGGACACAGGGAAAGCCTCATGGTCCATGCCCCCTAGGGTTTCGTAGATGGACTTACGAGTCATCATACATGCTCCAGTCACGGCACTTAACTTTCTGGCAAGCTGATTGAATCCGAGGTATCCGGCGTCGCTTTCTGACCATTTATTCCCTATATGAGCAACTAGCCCATCTATACCGACAGTCACACCCGCATGCTGAACCATTCCGTTATGCCATAGAAGCTTTGCACCTACGACTCCAACATTTGGACGGAACTCCCTTACCATATCGGTCAGCCAGCTTTCGTGAATGACGGTTGTATCGTTATTCAAAAAAAGTAAAAGTTCACCTGTTGCTATCTTCGCTGCTTGGTTGTTTAACGCGGCGTAGTTAAAATCTTTGTCATACTTGATAACTTTGACATTGCTTGCTTTAAGCGTTTCCATATAGTCCAACGCCGCTGCTGAAGTGGACTGGTTATCTACAATGATTATCTCGATGTTTGGATAGTCAGTTTTATGAATTAGACCTTCAACGCATTGACGCAAAAGGTCTACACGGTCTCGCGTGGGTACAATGACTGTAACCCTCGGTAAGCTGTCGTTCAAAGGCCATATGACCCTCAGCAGCGTTGAGTGCCCACTTACCTCCGCGATAGTCGCTCCTGGGGCAATATTATCACTAAGCCAGGCCATCGCCGCTTTTCTCGTAGATAGGGAAATTTTATTTTCCAAGGTTAGAGAGCTATCAAATTTTCTATGATATACAATTCTAGTTATACGACGAACTCTTCGCTGTTTTGTCTCTGTTGCCAGTGCTATACCGGCCAAAAGTTGAATCCAGCTTGCTTTATTAGAGTCTTGACGTTGGCATGTTTTTAACGCTTGTTCGATAATTGCAGACGTAAAGATAGCTCCGTGAGAGAACACATCGGCACCTAAGAATAGATTCACGTTCCACTCAGGCTTGAGCCATGGTGAGCAACGTTCGCCTTCTGGTCCATCTTGATCGCAGTCGCCGAATGCCCATGCTGCACCATCTTGAAGCGCGTCGCAAAGCAATGGAATAGCATTATCGGCTAAACGGTCACCTGCTTTTATTGGAATTACAACTTGGCATTTTTTAGCGATCAGCCTTTCAATGGCTGGGATAATATCGCTTTTCCAACCCTGCTCCGCGATGATGTTTACGTTGCTATCCGTAACTTCTCCAATTGAAATGCCGGAGTTGTCATTCGGATAGTCACAAAGTATCAGTATGCCTATTCTGAGAGGATCTATCTTGGTAAGTTGCTGGCCAGCAGCGCTAAATAGCTTAAACCAGTGGTCGTAATATTTGAACGAAATACTGCTTCCATTGAACGCCGGTGATAGTCTTGCAAGTCCTGCAATTGTACTGATCAATCTTTTTGGATCAGTTATTAACTCTTTTTGCAAAAAACGTTCCACTCCCTGGGGCCAGCAAATCACTTTTATGGGACTGCCAGCAAGAGAGCAGCCACTATCATCACGGATATCAACTGTGTGCACAGCACCGTCAGCAAAGCTCCATGGGAGATCAATTTCAAACCTTTGATATGATTTTGGTAGGTCTAAAAAGCCGCAGCCGGTAGGTCCGATTTCCACATTATCTATGAATTTATCTCTTTCCCATAGGGAGAACTTAGCTATAGGAAGATCGATTTCCCGTCTGTATAGTCTCCCCTCGACTCTCAATCCTCCGGTGTACCAAATCTGGGTAGATTCAGTATGCGATACTTCTGACATACAAGCATTGGCGTGTGCAATACCGGGGATTACATAGTCCGTATTGGCGACACGTACAGATACTTGACGGGCATGGTGCAGCCATTCTTTTGAAAGAGCTATTAGGAAACCATTGAAATAGTCGCCAATCATTGCATCCGCATTGAACTGGTTCGCATGTCCCGTTTTGACTTGAACGCCATCGATCAGCACCTCTACAATAACGCGAGCATTAGGGCTGAGTCTGTTCACTACCCATCCGTGCAAAACATCGCCTAAGATTCTACTGACCTGCCCAATGTAAGTCCCATTCTGAACCAGCAGCGATGTGTGCTGTTCAATGCTCATGACTTAGCCCTCAGTACTGAGTTCAGATCATCTGTTTTTTCAGATTTTTGGAATAGATTGCCAGCAAAATACGGTGGTAATTTCGGTAAGTCACAGGACGCTATGATAGTCAGCGATGAATAGTCTTCTTCGGTAGTCAAGCTGATCGCGCCAACGCTACCAGCCAATGTCATATATTCTTCGTGAGTGATCCCATAAATCGGTCCAGCTATGAAAATGCTACAGCTTGATCCTAGATGAAAGCCGCCGAAGTTCTCACTGGACACTAAAAATGTAGTTTTCATATTCCTTTTTCGTAAGCTCCATGCTGTTCTTCTCCACATGGTTATCAGTTCTTGGGAGCTTAGTTTGTCTGTGATCAAAATGGCCCCTCGCGGAAGCATGATTTCTCTCCGTAGGCTAAATTCGAATTTACGAAAATAAACCAGTTTTCTGACATAACCTCTATGCTTCGGGCATACCGCATTCTCATATTCAGGTGGGGTAGTACATTTTTCTAGTTTTAGGTCTGCATCTGATGGCTTGCTTTGATCATCTAAGCTATTGAATAAGACGGTATCTGTGCTACCTAGCAAGCTAAATATAAACTTAAGCATGTATTTAGGCGTATGTGTAGTTTTACCTACGATCTTGGCTAGATTGATGCTCTTTAATATGTCTTGCAAATAGTGCGCGTCTGCGGGGTATTTATAGTCAGTTGCCACAGTTTCATTTGCATTTTTTGCTACGAGTGTAAACTGTATGTCTTGCCCATTACTGCTGTCCATGATTTCTAACATCGCTTTGTTAAGGATAGGCGAAACACTCACGTGCAATTTTGACGCTATTCGCAATGTCCTATTCTCGGGCGGTAGATTCTTATTGGCGAATGCAATAAGTTTAGCCTTATGTAATGCAAATCTTGCTTTTTTGAGTGGATCTCTTTCGCAAAATCTATCATAGCGTTCCGAAGCGTTCGGATATCGTTCTCTTAATACGGCATTGTTATAGGCTACTCGTAGCGCTTTTTCTTCACCAAAGGAGCAACCCCCTCTGTGGGCTACGAACACGTTTACGGCGCCCATGTGTTTCAGTCCACGCTCAGAGGCTCTAAGACACCAGTCCGTTTCTTCACCGTATCCTCGGATCAAATGCGTTTCATCCAAATATCCAACTTCATCCAGCGCACTGCGTTTGATGTATAAACAAAATCCGCAGCCAGTTTCCAGTTGTACCATAGGGCTTGCTAGCTGACTGGCTAGCGTGTCGAGTAGTTCGTGCTGTGCTGGACTAGGCATTGGTGCACTAACCCGGCTGACAGGAAAGCTCATCAGTTCGCCGTTGTTCGTAAAAGGTGTGACTGAAGCGATGTCCGCATCGGCATATGCACATTCCCTCAAGCGGTCGAGCCAATTTCCATGCACTCGCGTGTCGGCGTTTAGCCATACAACGTCTTGGCACGGGCTCAGAGCCATGGCGCGGTTCATCGTCCGTATAAAGCCCAAGTTCACCGGCTGATGTAGAAGCGTGATCTTACCCTTGCTTGCGAGTACCTTAAGCGCCTTTCGTAAAGAGGGTAAGGGCGTCGCGTCATCCAGTACCACCAACCGGTGGCGCGTACGGTTGAGTTTGCGAGCAGCTATGGCGCTGTTGATGCATTCAAGTGTTTCCTCAAGGCCATCGTATACTGGTATCAAAACGTCGACTGGGTGATGCTTGCCCACATCTGCAAGCGGCACTGGAGGTACGAATGTAGGCATGGCCGACAAAGGACTACCCAGCAGCGGCAGGCCTGTCGCGAATCTTACAGTAACTGCCAATGTAGGATTTGGCACCTTGATGCGGATGCCGCCATGAGTGGCCGGCAGGCCCGCGGCTGTGAGTAAAGGATTAGCCATGTCGGCCATCACCGATAAGGTGTTGGCGTTAGCTTCAACCACCAGCGCAACAGGGGCATGCACATTGCGTAAATCCACAGCCCAGCCATGGATCTCTTGTTCCTCTGGTAGATAGCGCACTACGCCCACTGTACTTGGCTCGTCGGTTTGTGCCGCAAGTATCTTGAGTACGAAATTAAGCTCGGTGGGGGCCGTTATATCCGGAAGGTGAGCAAAAATTATCCTGCGAAGTTCAGTAGGACTGGTCGACTGAGTACGCGCGTGCCACAAGGTCATGCGTAAAGAGGGATCGTTAGGAAGTTTTTGCCACACGGCAGATAAATAACGGGTGGCAAGTTTAGGCTGACCTTGGGCGAGCATGCTGCGCCCTAGCAGCGCGTGGACGTCAGCACGACCGGGAAGGGCGCGAGCGGCGTTACTTAGATAAATAAAGGCCAGCTTGGCGTCAGTGGGCAGGGCGTCGATACCCTTCCAGATCAGTGCTTCTGGTCGGTATTCAGGCGTCTGCAGCGCAAGCTCGAGCATCGCATCGGCAAGTTCGGGCTCTTGCGCTTCGCGATGATGATGAAATATGTCCATGAGCGTTTCTCGCCCACGGTCGAGGTTTGGGGACATGGCTGGCGTGTTCACTAGAAATAAAAGAAGGGCGACCCGAAAGTCGCCCCTTTGTCGAACATTACCCGCCTTGTGGCGGGCAACATTCAGTCTGTTACGGCTGGTAGGTTAGACCTGGCCGTGGATTACGATAACATTGTCAATTGCATTCGCGGCTTCCTCAGAGCCCACGATCCCAAGTACCACGTCTGCTTGGGAAGTACCCTGAGCAAGAGCATCTACCCAGTTTGCCTTGCCTGCCGCATCGTCGTTGGCGTCGCGGTTCAGAGCGTTGGTGTAGAGACTTTCGACGAAATCGCTATTGGATTTCGCAGCAGCTTCGCCAGACAGAACGATGCTTTGAGCGACTTCAAGACGGCTAGTGCCCGCGAACAGCTGGCTGACCCAGAACTGCAGGCCGCCATCTTCCGCTTCGCGACCCAAGGCAGTGGTGTATAGACCTTGTACATAGTCACCATTACTTTGATCAAAGGTCACGGCTTCTTGCGAGTTGGTGAATCCAGCAACCACATCGGCGCGAGTTCCACCGCTAGCAAGTACGTCTAGCCAGTTTTGCACGCCGGCAGTATCTTCGCTGTCACGTCCCAGCAAGTTGGTATACAGGCTGTTGACGAAATCTTTATTGGCGAGTGCATTGAACTCTGTGGAGTTCAAGAAAGCAGCAGCAATATCAGTCAGCGCCACGCCTTGATCTGCTTGAGCAGACCAGTTTTGCGCGCCACCGACATCTGCATCGCGACCCAGTACACCCTGGAACATCCGCAGTGCGATGGCTTCTGCATCAGTGTCAGCCAATGCAACCGATTGGTTGTTGTCGAATGCCAGGAACTCAGCGTTGCTGATCGAGGCCACTTGGGTGCCGGTCAGGTTGACGTTGAAGTTGTTGCCATCGGTAATGGTGTAATCAGCGCGTGCGCCGCCCAAGTGAACAACGTCATAGCCTTCCCCAGCATCGACCACATCAGCGGTACCAGACAGGAAGATCTCGTCGTCACCTGCACCAGACAGGATGGTGTTGTTGCCAGCACCACCGTAGATGGTGTCGTTACCGGCCGCAGTCACAATCACGTCATTGCCGTCACGGCCGTCGACGTAGACGTTTTGATCACCTTTGAAGATCAGGGTGTCATCGCCGTTGCCGGAGGTCACGATCAGATCTGGGGTGCTGTCTGTTACAGCAGTAACAGCGACGTCTTCGGCAACTGCGAAAGCTGCGAAGGTGGCAGGAGCTGCCTGGGTGTTGAAAGTGGCGGCCAGGTTGGCTTCGCTTTCGAACACGAATGCCTGAGCAGACGACAGTTCAGCAGGAATTTCCAGTACAACGGTCTCACCGGCAGCGCCGGCGATATCAGCTGTAACCAGCTGAGGAGTAGTGCCTACTGGCGACACAGGAGCGGCAACGCCGTCCCACGAAGCAACACTTACAGATTCAGCAGTGTCCAGTGCCAGCAGGGTGCTGATGGCAGCGGCGGTGGTGGAGGACAACAGGGTAGGGTTGTTGGCCAGCGAACCTTTCAGTTCGGATGCGGAGTAAGGCTGATCGTATTGCATGTGTAATTCCTGTTACTTCAGGCCATCTGGCCTGTGCTGCTAGTTTTCTGCTTCAATGCAGAGTTTTCCCACGGAGACTTATAGCGGGAGGCGTTCGTCTTCGTGACGGGATCTATTGAGAGATGGAGCGCCACCAGGGGCTGGGTGCCAGTGGGGCCATACATCATCTGATTGGGCACGACAAATTGCGGCGATGAGCCGGAAAATACGATGTGACCCGAGAGTTCGTAGAGGCAGCGGTTCGGCCCGACCAGGCTGAACCCAGCGGAGATAAGAGGGGATGCCTTGCCACGGGTGCCGCTGAAGGTACCGGCCGCCACATTGGGACTTGGGCCTGAGCCTGCAACTGTCGAGGTGTAGACGAGGTCGACGCCTTCTGGCTTGTTTTCCCAGATAACACAGAAGCCCTCCAGACGCTTGGTGCCATCGTGCTCGCCGACCCAGCCCTTGGTCGACTCTACATCGCCGGCGCCTTGCAGATGGGCGATGAGTCTCAAGGTTGCAGGAGCGGCGACGGTCAGTGCAGGGCTAGCCTCGGGCGTCGCCACTACGGCAAAATTGCGCATGATGGCTGGGGAGGTGTCGATGCGATCGATGCGAAGATCGACTGGGTCGATTTCGGCGTCGAACATGTGATATTCGGTGATCAAGACCGTGGCAACGCCACTTTTCACTCGCGCCACGATGGTGTCACCAAGGTGGGTAAGCATGTTTTTGCTCACACCTTCGGCGGGAAAGAAATCAATCGACCCTTTACCCAACGGCGCCTGCTGTAGCGAGATACAAACACGCTTATCGGATGGCGGCTGAGAGGCATACCGGAATATATACATTCCAGGCTCAAGCAGAGTTACCCGCGAGCTGATTTTCAAACCGTCAAGTGCGTGCGAGGGCAGTGACATGAATTTCCATTTCCTGTTGGCTTGAACCCACTGTGCCATCTAAAAAACGGCAAACCCGTAACAAGTGAATCGACCAGTGCTGGCTTCCTTTCGAGCGAGGATGATTGAGCCAGACGGGGTGTGATGTCAATCACTGAATGTAAAAATTCTTACACGCGGTGCAGACATCTCCTACGGGTGGCTTGTGGGGAATGTTACGACATATTGCAGACCCGCAGGCTGAGTTGTAACGATGCACCATCTGATTTTATATAACGTTCCTTAATACCAGCAAAATCAGTGAGATGCATAATTTAGTGGCAAATCCAATTAGATTCGACAAATTTCCGTCGTTTTTATTGATGGCGTTCAGCCAGCATTTGGCGCCAGTTCCATTGCAGTGCCCATTTAGGAGAGCGATGCGGATGGTTTATAGGTCTAGACATGCAAATAGCCGCCTGTCGAACCTTGCGTCACAGCTTCCTTCAGCGCCATGACTTGGCGTGCTAGCTGAATAAAAAATTAGGTAGTAGCTATGTTCTCTCGTGCCCCGTTTCCATATGCTGATGGATGTTTGCAACATTCCGGGTTCATCGCTCAGTCATATTAACGATCGCACCCAGCACCTCGACGCAGGTGGTACACTGCCCGCCGTTTTCGCCTTTTTTCAAGTACGGATGCTATGAGTCGTTTACCAGAAAATAATTTGCAGGCCGCCCTCAAGGCCTGCAAAAACAGCTTCGTTTCTGTTGGTGTGTTCAGCTTTTTCGTCAACGCGCTGATGCTGGTTCCAACGTTCTACATGATTCAGATTTCGGGTAGGGTCGTACCGTCCAGCAGCAACTCGACACTGATTATGCTGACGCTGATTCTCACTGTGTTGATGATCACCATGGGCGCTTTGGAGTGGGTGCGATCGCGCATTATGGTCCGCATAAGCAATCGTCTTGATGTATTGCTTAGTCGTGATGTCTACCGTGCTAGCTTCAAGCGCGCACTCAACAGTGGTGGCATGGATGCTACGGCTCAGTCGCTGAACGATCTCACAGCCCTGCGTCAGTTCTTGACTGGCACTGGTCTGTTTGCTTTCTTCGATGCGCCATGGTTTCCAATCTACTCCGCAGTAATGTTCATGTTTCACCCGTGGTTTGGATGGATGACCGTAGGATGCGGAGTCACCCTGGTTGTTCTTGCAGCTATGAATCATCGCTTCACCACCCAGGCTCTGGCTGATGCCAATCAGCAAAGCGTCAGATCCAACGTAGCCACGACCAAAAATCTCCGCAACGCGGAAGTCATCGAGTCCATGGGCATGCTCGAAACGCTGATGAATCGCTGGGCAGTACGCCAGCGACGCATTCTGCTATTGCAGTCCAATGCCAGCGACAAGGGTGGAGCGCTCACGTCCATTTCTAAGACGTTCCGCATGTGGTCGCAGTCAATCATGCTGGGGATGGGTGCTTACCTAGTGATCATTCACGAGATCAACCCCGGACTGATGATGGCCGGTTCAATTTTGCTCGGGCGCGCACTTGCACCAATTGACCAAATGATCGGCAGTTGGAAAGGCTTTGTCGCCGCCAAGGTCCAGTACGCCCGCTTGAACGAAGTGCTGGACAAACTCAACGCCGAGCCTGAGCGCATGGCTCTGCCCGCTCCACAAGGCCATATTCAAGTCGAGAATCTGGTGGTCGCGCCGCCCGGTGCCAAGGCGCCTGTCATCCGCAATATCAGCTTCGTTGCTCCGGCCGGGTCCATCGTTGGCATCGTTGGCCCAAGCGCTGCCGGCAAGTCCACACTGGTACGTGCCTTGATGGGCATCTGGTCGCCTCAGCACGGCGTGGTGCGCCTCGATGGCGCCGACATCAGTACCTGGGACAAGCACGAACTGGGGCCGTATGTAGGCTACCTGCCGCAGGACATCGAGCTTTTTGAAGGAACTATCAGCGACAACATTGCCCGTTTCGAGAAGGTCGATGCCGAGAAAGTCGTGCTCGCTGCGCAGACTGCCGGTGTGCACGAAATGATTCTGATGCTGCCCGATGGCTACGACACCATCATCGGCAGTGATGGCTTGAATCTATCTGGCGGCCAGCGTCAGCGGGTGGGCCTGGCGCGTGCCCTTTATGGGAGCCCCAAGCTGATTGTGCTCGACGAGCCGAACTCGAACCTCGACGAAGTAGGCGAAAGAGCCTTGGGCGTGGCCTTGCAGAAGGTCAAGGAAAATGGCTCGACGGTCTTCATCGTTTCACATCGTCCCAACATCTTGTCTCGCCTTGACCACATTCTGGTGATGTCGGCCGGTACCATTTCGATGTACGGCCCGCGTGACAAGGTAATTGCCGAGTTGGCGGCGCAACAGAACAAGGGGCAGCCACGCGTGGCCCAGCCAGCGCCGGGCGCCCCAGGTACGCCTCCTGCCGCTGGTGCCCCGCTCGCCCCGACCCCGCCTGCCGCACCTTCTCCATCTGCGGCACCCAAGCCGCCAGCCGGCCCGGCCGACACCCAATCGACCGGCGCGTGAAAGGATTTCATCGATGACCAGCAAAGCCATTACCGAGTTCGACCACAATTTCGATGACATGCCGATCTCCGACCGCGCTATCCGCCGCATCGGCTTCACCATTATCTTCGTCACTTTCGGCATTTTCGGCACCTGGGCGGCCGTTGCCCCCTTGAGCAATGCCGTGCATGGCAGCGGTATCGTCACCGTACAAAGCTATCGCAAGACCGTGCAGCATCTGGAAGGCGGGATCATCAAGGAGCTCAACGCCCGTGACGGCGACATGGTCAAGCAGGGCGACCCGCTGATCGTGCTCGATGAAGCGCAGCTGAGCGCCGAGTATGAGTCCACTCGCAACCAGCTGATCGTGGCCCGCTACAAGGAAGCCCGCTTGCGTGCAGAGCGCGACGGCCTGCAATCGGTGCCGCCCGTGCAGATGACGGGTACCGATTCGGACCGTCCCATGGAAGCGCTGGCGGGTGAGCAGCAAGTGTTCAAGGCTCGACGCGATTCACGTTTGAGCGAAATATCCGTGCAGCGCGAGCGTATCAGCCAGCTCAAGCAGCAGATTCTGGGCTTACAGGGGATGATCAGGACCAAGCAGAACCTGGAGAAGTCATACAACGGCGAGATCGTGCAGCTCAAGGATCTGCTATCTCAGGGCTTCGTCGACAACCAGCGCTTGCTGGAGCAAGAGCGCAAGCTCGACATGCTTAAGACGGAGGTGGCCGATCATCAGTCCACCATCCTCAAAACCCAGCTGCAAATCAGTGAGACCGAACTGTCCATCGTTCAGTTGAACAAGAAGTTCAGCTCCGATGTGGCCAATGATCTGTCGAATGTGCAGGCTCAGGTGTTTGATCTCCAAGAGAAAGAGGCAGCTCTCAACGATCGCCTTTCACGCGTGGTCATTCGCGCGCCGGAAAGCGGCATGGTGCTGGACATGAAGGTGCACACCGTAGGTGGCGTGGTTAGTGCGGGCACGCCACTGCTTGACATCGTGCCTGCTGAAGCTGAGCTGATTGTCGAGGCGCGTGTAGCACCGGCTGATATTGATCGTCTGGAGATGGGCAAGCGTGCCGACATCCGCTTCAGCGCATTCAATAATGCAACCACGCCGGAAATCGACGGCGAAGTCACGCGAATTTCTGCTGACGCGCTAAAGGACGAACGCTCCGGCGATTCCTATTATCTCGTTCGAGTGAAGGTAACTGAGCGAGGGCTGAAGACGCTTGGCGATCGCAGGTTGCAACCGGGCATGCCAGCAGACGTCTTGATCAATGCAGGTGACCGCACAATGCTGGAGTATCTGCTCAAGCCGGCACGCAACATGTTCGCCAAGTCGATGATCGAGGAATGACAGTGCTGCGTTTGCTACCTGGTGTGATGTTGAGCATGTTCGTTTTGCAAGCAGTGGGGGCGGAAACGGTGGTTCCCAAGGATTTGCCTCCCAAACCGCCCGTGTCGGCGTTGACCTACGCGCTCGACCTGGCTGGACTGTATCGCGAGGCGCGCCTGGAAGATCCACGGGTACTGGCGGCCTATGCTCGGGCCCGTGCTGCCTCTGAGCAACAGCGCGAAGCGCTTGGTGGCTTGCTGCCGCAGCTCTCGGCGCAGAGCAACGTCAACCGGATTTTGCGCAAGGATGATGCAGCGCGAGAAATCTATGACAACAAAAGCTATTCCCTGAGCCTGACCCAGTACCTGTACAACAAGACTGCCTGGGAAGGTTGGCAGAAGTCCAAGAGCGTCACTGCGCAGAAAGGTGCCCAAGCCGAGGATGCCCATGCCGAGGCCACAGTCGACCTGGCCAAACGCTATTTCATCGCCTTGGCTGCTGACGATGAATTGGAACTAGTGCAGGCCGAACGCCGAGCGACGCAGAAGAACCTTGATCGGGTGAACATGCTGTATGAACGGCAGATGGCCAAGATCACCGATCAGCTGGATCTGAAGGCGCGGGTCGATGCACTGGCAGCGCAGGAAGTGGATGCGCGTAACCAGGTGCAGGTGAGTCGCGAAGCGCTGTCGGAGATTGTCGGGCGGCGCATTGATGAGCGTTTGAGCCGGGTGCGTAACGACGTGGCATTGCAGGCGCCTGTCGCGCCTCTGGCCAACTTCGTGTCCCAGGCGATGGAGGCCAACCCGTTGCTCAAGGCCTACCAGAGTGGTGCCGAAGCCGCTGATGCAGCGGTACGAGAAGGGAAGGGCGGACACTACCCGCAACTGAGCGTGAGCTTGAGTGCCCAGCAAAGTGACGTGGGTTATGACAATACCCTGACGCCGCGCAGCGATAGTTATGTTGCGACTTTGGGCGTAAGGGTTCCCATCTATAGCGGTGGGTCTACTTCTGCGCGGGTGCGCGGTCTCTATGATGATCAGCTGGCCGCAGAGCAGGATCTCGAAGGCATCCGGCGTCAGGTCGTCAAGGAGACGACCACGGCCTATCTGACCGCGCAGGCCAGCGTCGAGAAGATCCGTGCGAACAAGAACGCCTTGTCTTCGGCCCAACAGTCAAGCGTTGCAGCGCAAAAAGCCTTTGCCTATGGCGTGGTTAATGCGGTGGACGTGTTGACCAGTGTGCAGAACGAGTTCAAGGCGCGCAGGGATCTGCTCAAATCCCAATATGACTTCATTACCAACCTTTTCATGTTGAATCGTTGGAGCGGGCAGTTGAACCAAGAGAGTGTCGACAGTGTCAACGTCTGGCTCAGCCCAGAGCCCGAGCAAGGCCTGCCTGGTGGCGACGTTGCCAAGGTGAAAACCAAATCCTGATCCATCCCCTGTAGCATCGGCTTGCGTAGTGTGTCAGTTGGAACACTGCGCACCCGGACGGGCTCGCGGGGCCTCTGTAGCAGCGGCGCGAGCCGCGTCGGCGGCTTCCGCAGTGTGTCAGTTGGAGCACGAAGC
>NZ_JASCPM010000035.1:0-48944 GCF_029960215.1 Pseudomonas sp. PS01301
GTGTCAGATATTTCGCGGGGACCGCCGACGCGGCTTGCGCCGCTGCTACGGGGTTGGGTGATTTTGTAGCAGCGGCGCGAGCCGCGTCCGGCGTTGCCGGGATGTGTTGGGTACGCGGGATTCAGAGCTGGTCGAATCCGGCGCGGATCTTGGCTTCGGGTAGATCATCGGCGATGAAGACCATCACGCTTTCGCGTACCTCCCCCGGGGCCCATTCGGTGTCCCAGTCGAAGCCGTAAAGCTTCAATACGCCCTGGAACACCAGGCGTCGATCTTCCCCCGCGATACTCAACACGCCTTTGTAGCGCAGCAGTTGCTTGCCGTGCTCTTCCAGCAGTTCGTTCATGAAGGTACTGAGGCGGTCGATGTCCAGCGGCTTGTCGGTGCGCAGTACCAGGCTGGCGATGCGGTCCACACTGGGACCCTGATTGACCGGGCGCAGCGCCAGGCCGGCATTGAGATTGAAGCCACGCACATCGAGCAGCTCCGCCAGATCGATTCGACCGTGCTCGACCACACGGATCGGCGCGCGTCGGTTGATGCGGGTCAGGCGCTCGCTCAATTCGTCGAACACCGAAGGCGCGACCAGATCGGTCTTGCTGATCAGCAGGCGGTCTGCAAAACCCACCTGTGCCTGGGCGATGGTCTGAGCCAGATGGATACCCGCGTGAGCGGCATCCACTAACGTCAGGATGCCGTCCAGAATGTAGCGCTCGCGCAGTTCTTCATCGATGAAGAAGGTCTGGGCCACCGGCGCCGGGTCGGCCAGGCCGGTGCATTCGATGACCAGCCGATCGAAGGCGATTTCGCCGCTGTCCAGACGCTCCAGCAGCAGGTACAGCGCCTTGGTCAGGTCGGTGTGAATGGTGCAGCACACGCAGCCGTTGGCCAGGGTCATGGTCTGCACGGGCTCGTCGCCCAACAGCTGGGTGTCGATGCCGGCATCGCTGAATTCGTTCTCGATCACGGCGATCTTCAGGCCGTGTTCGGCCTTGAGCATGTGGCGCAGCAAGGTGGTCTTGCCGGCGCCGAGAAAGCCGCTGAGGATGGTGACGGGAATGGGGGGGGCGGCTTCGGACAAGGTTGTTGGCTCCACAATCATTTAAATGCAAATGGCCTCTTCGCGGCCACTGGCCGCCCCTACAGGGATATTCGATCACGTGTAGGAGCGGCCAGTGGCCGCGAAAGGGCCATCACTCAAGACACATCTCTACGAGATGGCATGCCTCAACAGCACTTGGGCCCACCCTTGCCACCGTATCTGGCCTCCTGGCGTTCGCGGAAGAACGCCTCGTAGTCCATCATCGGCTTGTCCGGGTGCTTGGTCTGCATGTGCTCGACGTAATTGTCGTAGTCCGGCATGCCCACCATCAGACGTGCCGCCTGGCCCAGGTATTTTCCCAACTTGCTCAGGTCATTGAACATGGCGGCAGCCCTCGGTCATCACGCATTGGGGAACGGCTGGAACGGTGCTTCCTTGTCGGTACGTTCCTTCTTGCCCCAGGCGGCGACGCCGACCTTCAAGGCGAAGAACAGGATGCTGAAGACCACCAGCAGGAACAGTACGGTCAGGGTTGCGTTGGTGTAGGCATTGAAGATCACGTGCTGCATCTGCTCCACGCTCTTGGCCGGCGCAAGCACTTGGCCCTGGGCCAGAGCGGCGCTGTACTTGTTGGCCAGGGCCAGGAAGCCGACCGCCGGATTGGCGTCGAACAGCTTGATGAAGCCTGCGGTGGTGGTGCAGATCAGCAGCCAGACGGCCGGCAGCATGGTGACCCAGATGTAGCGCTGGCGCTTCATCTTGATCAGCACGACGGTGGCGAGCATCAGGGCGATACCGGCGAGCATCTGGTTGGAGATGCCGAACAGTGGCCACAAGGTGTTGATGCCGCCCAACGGATCGATCACGCCCTGGTACAGCAACCAGCCCCACAACGCGACGCAGCCGGCAGTGGCGATGACGTTGGCGGTCCAGGACTCGGTGCGCTTGAGCGCCGGGACGAACGAGCCGAGCAGATCCTGAAGCATGAAGCGGCCGGCACGGGTACCCGCGTCCACGGCGGTCAGGATGAACAGCGCTTCGAACAGGATCGCGAAGTGGTACCAGAAGGCCATGGTGTTTTCACCCGGCAGCACCGAATGCAGGATCTGCGCGATACCCACGGCCAACGTCGGCGCACCACCGGCGCGCGCCAGGATGGTGGTTTCGCCGATGTCATGGGCAACCGCCTGCAGCGCTTCCGGCGTGATGGCGAAGCCCCAGCTGCTAACCGCCGTGGCCACTGCGACCACATCGGTACCGACCACTGCGGCCGGGCTGTTCATGGCGAAGTACACGCCTGGCTCGATCACCGAAGCGGCGACCATGGCCATGATCGCCACGAACGACTCCATCAACATGCCGCCGTAGCCGATGTAGCGGGCGTTGGTTTCGTTGTCCAGCAGCTTGGGCGTGGTGCCCGAGGAGATCAGCGCGTGGAAGCCGGACACCGCGCCACAGGCGATGGTGATGAACAGGAACGGGAACAGACCGCCCTTCCATACCGGGCCGGTGCCGTCGGTGAACTGGGTCAGCGCGGGCATCTTCAGTTCCGGCATGGTCACCAGAATGCCGATGGCCAGGGCGATGATGGTGCCGATCTTGAGGAAGGTGGAGAGGTAATCACGCGGAGCCAGGATCAGCCACACGGGCAGCACGGCGGCAACGAAGCCATAGCCGATCAGCATCCAGACGATCTGCACACCGGTGAAGGTGAAGGCCTTGGCCCAGACCGGATCGGCGGCCACCTGACCACCCAGCCAGATCGAGAGCAGCAGCAGGAGCACGCCGATGATGGAGATTTCACCGATGCGGCCCGGGCGGATGTAGCGCATGTACACGCCCATGAACATCGCGATGGGAATGGTGGCCATGACCGTGAAGATGCCCCACGGACTTTCGGCGAGCGCCTTGACCACGATCAATGCCAGCACGGCGAGGATGATGATCATGATCAGGAAGCAACCGAACAGGGCGATGGTGCCGGGGATTCGGCCCATTTCCTCGCGCACCATGTCGCCCAGCGAGCGGCCGTTGCGGCGGGTGGACAGGAACAGCACCATGAAGTCCTGCACGGCACCGGCCAGCACCACGCCAGCGATCAGCCACAGCGTGCCGGGCAGATAGCCCATCTGCGCGGCGAGTACCGGGCCGACCAAGGGTCCGGCGCCGGCGATGGCGGCGAAGTGGTGACCGAAGAGGATGTGCTTGTTGGTCGGTACGTAGTCCAGACCGTCGTTGTTGAGCACCGCGGGCGTGGCGCGGCGCGGGTCGAGCTGCATGACGTGGTTGGCGATGAACAGGCTGTAGTAGCGGTAGGCGACCAGGTAGATGGCCACGGCCGCGACGACGATCCATAAAGCGTTGATTGCTTCACCGCGGCGAAGCGCAACGACGCCCAGGGCACAGGCACCAATGATCGCCACGATCAGCCACGGAACGTGGCGGAACGCACTGCTATTGTTTTTCATATTATTGTTTCCAGCTCAGTGGATGAGTGTCAGCCTTATCGAGTCTAGCGATTTTTTGTCCGAAGGCCATCCCCACGTTGGTCTAGAGCGGCGCGGCGCATGACGCGATGATGGCCCGGAACACCAGGCGCCCGTGCCGGTCGCACTAAAGGTGTCCCTTGCGAGTCCGCCCCATGCCCAAGCCACCCGCACGCGCCGCCCTGCCCCCGCCACTGCTGTATCTGGCGTTCATCGCCGTGGCCATGGCGCTGAGCTATGCACTGCCCATTGCGCTGCCGGTCAACAGCTGGACCGCAGCGACCGCGGCGGCCTTGATCATCCTTGGTCAGGGTCTGTCGTTCTGGGCCATGCTGCGTTTCAAGCGTCAGCACACCGCGACCAGCAACTTCGATGCGCCTCAGGAACTACAGCGCGACGGACCGTTCGCGCTGTCGCGCAACCCGATCAACCTGGGCGATACCCTGGCCTATGTCGCGCTATCGCTGCTGATGGGCAGCCTGTGGCCATGGTTATTGCTGCCGGTGCTGCTGTATCTGATGAACTGGCTGGTGATCCGGCCCGACGAAATCCAGCTCGAAGCGCTGTTTGGCGACGCTTATCGCCAATATTGTCGACGGGTTCGCCGCTGGCTCTGAGCCACTGCGCTATAGTCCAGCAAAACTCGAGGACCCGATCATGACGCAACCCCATACCGAACGCCGTCGCTTCAAGCGCATCGCCTTCGATGCCAAGACCGAACTGCGCCAAGGCACCGAGCGCTGGCCGGTGAAGCTGCTCGACCTGTCATTGAAGGGGCTGTTGATCGAAAAGCCGTCGCCCTGGCTGGGCGATGCCGACAAGCCCTTCAATGTGGATGTGAAACTGGGGCCACAGGAAGATGTGGTGATGGAGGTCAAGCTGGCCCATGACGACCATGGGCAGCTGGGGTTCGTGTGCACCCATATTGGCCTGGATTCGATCAGCCATTTGCGTCGGTTGATCGAACTCAATCTGGGCGACCCCGAGGAGCTGGAGCGCGAGCTGGGGGCTTTGTTGGAGGTTTGAGGTCGCCGGCGAGGCCTTCGCGGCCGATGACCGCTCCTACGGCGAGTATTGCTACACCAGGTGAGCCGGCAGCCCCCATTGGGCGGGGTCGAAGCCCAGCAGGCTTTGCAGTCGATCGTCGGCGTGGTGGTAGCGCTCCGGGGCCATGGCGGCATCGGGGACGGCGATGGCGAACATGCCGGCGGCCTTGGCGGCGGTGACGCCGAAGGGTGAGTCCTCGAACACCAGGCAGTCCTTGGGCTCCACGCCCAGGCGCTTGGCCGCTACCAGAAAGATATCCGGCGCCGGCTTGGCCGCGCCCACTTCCGGGTCATCGGCGGTGACGATGGTGTCGAACAGCGCGAACCACTCTTCATGCAACGTGGTTTTCATCGCGAAATGCCCACGGGACGAACTGGTGCCCACAGCGATCGGAATATTGTGTGCCTTCAAGTGCCGCACCAGTGCCTCGGCGCCGGCCATGGCCTGCGCGTGGGGAAAGCGCTCAGCCATCAGCGGTGCGCGCGCTTCCATGAATTCGGCGGGCGTCAGGGGCAGGCCCAGGGTTTCGACGATATAGGTCGACAGGTCGTTGGCGCCCAGGCCAATGGTGTTCTGCTTGATGCTCCAGTCGAAGACCTTGCCGTACCGCTCGGCAATCATCTGCGTGACCTCGGTGTAGATGCCCTCGGTGTTCAGAAGCAGGCCATCCATATCGAAGATGACGGCCTTGACGGGGCCCATGCCCGTTACTGCAGTGTTCATAGGGCGTGCTCCGTGGTCGTTGAGAAGGCCCCAGAGTACGGGTGCGGTCGGGGGTTGAGCAAGTCGCAGCGCCGACACCTTCACCAGGCCCCAGCGCTGCGGTAGCTCACGGCGCCGACAGGGTGCGAATCATCGACAACGTCAGGTACAGCCGCGGCGCAATGCTGCTCAGCTCGATGTATTCGTCATCGGCGTGCAAGCCCGCGCCCACCACGCCCATGGTTTCCAGTACCGCAGGCTTGTCGCTGCCTGGCACATAGGCGTAGCCGGCGTCGGTGCCGAAGCGCATGGCGATCGGTTCGATGGACTTGTCGATCGCCGCGTAGGCCTTCTGCGCGACCCCGGCCAACTGCTCGGAGCCGCTGTTCTTGGCCAGGGGCGGCCGGCCTTTTTCCAGACGCAGGCTGACCTGGGTGTCGTCGATCAGTTGCTTGCGGATCAGCCGCTGGCCTTGCGCAAGCACGCGGTCGGTTTCCTCGATGTCCGAGTAGCGCATGTCGGCCTCGGCCGTCGCGATGGCGGGGATGATGTTGCGCTTCTCACCCGCCTTGGCCATGGTCCAGTTCACCGTGGTGCCCTTGTCGGGATCACCCAGGTCCTTGAGCTGGACCAGCTGGTGGGCCAGTTCGGTGAGCGCATTGCGCCCGTCTTCGGGCGCGGAGCCGGCGTGGGACGAACGCCCCTTGACCTCCAGGAACAGCCCGTTGATGCCGTTGGTGGCGGTGGTCACTGCATCCTTGTTCGGTGGTTCGTAGGAAAAGACGTAGTCGTGTTGAGCGGCCAGTTCGGCGATGATTTTTTTCGAGCCGGCCGAGCCCATTTCTTCGTCCGGGTTGAACAGCACGGTGAGCGTGCCGTAGCCGTCGAAGCCCTGAGCCTTGAGCAGTTTCAGCGCGTGCAGGATCATCGCCACCCCGCCCTTGGCATCGGCCACACCTGGGCCATAGGCCCGCTCCTGGTCGGTGCGAAAGGGGCGCTTGGCCGCAGTGCCGGGGCCGAACACGGTGTCGTAGTGGACCATGAGCAGGAAATTCTTGCTGCCGGTGCCCTTGAAGGTGCCGACGATGTTGTCGCCTACCGACGGCGTGGCCGGGGTGGTCTGGACCGTGGCGCCCAGTTCCTTGAGACGCTTGACCAGCAGTGCGCTGATCGTCGCCAGGCCTTTTTCCTGGCCGGTACCGGTGTCGACCGAAACCAGCTCCTTGACCGTTTCCAGGTAGCTAGGTTGTTCGGCCTGGGCTTGTTTGTAGAGGTCGGCGGCGGGAAGCTCGACGGCGTGGGTCGACAGGGAGAACAGGCAGGCTGCAGCGATTGCGGTGATGCGTGAGGGTCGAACAGGCATGGGTCGGAAGCCTCGGGCAGGAGCGGTTTTTGTAGGCAGGATTGGCCTCTTCGCGGGCAGAGACCCGCTCCCACAATGGAACAGCGGGAGCGTCTGCGCCGATAGGGCAAGTCCTGACACCCAACAACCTTAGCCTACTGCGGTGATCGTGCTACTCGAACAAAGCATCCAGCGCCTGCTCGAGGCGGGTCACGGCGATGATCTGCAGGCCCGGTGGGGCCTCCTTGGGGGCGTTGGCCTTGGGCACGATGGCGCGCTTGAAGCCGTGCTTGGCCGCTTCCTTGAGCCGCTCCTGACCACTGGGGACCGGACGCACCTCGCCGGACAGACCCACCTCGCCGAACACCAGCAGGTCGTGGGGCAGCGGGCGGTTGCGCAGGCTGGACATGATCGCCGCAAGCAGCGCCAGGTCGGAGGCGGTTTCCAGCACTTTCACGCCGCCGACCACGTTGAGGAACACGTCCTGGTCGTGGGTGGGAATGCCGCCGTGCCGATGCAGCACCGCCAGCAGCATGGCCAGACGGTTCTGGTCCAGGCCCAGGGTGACTCGCCGTGGGTTGGACAGATGGCTGTCGTCGACCAGGGCCTGCACTTCCACCAGCATCGGCCGAGTGCCTTCCCACGTAGCCATGACCACACTGCCGGGGACTTCTTCCTGGGCTCGGGTCAGAAAGATCGCTGACGGGTTGGAGACTTCCTTGAGGCCCTTGTCGGTCATGCCGAACACGCCCAGTTCGTTGACCGCACCGAAGCGGTTCTTCACGGCGCGCAGCAAGCGCAGGCGGCCATCGGATTCGCCTTCGAAGTAGAGCACGGTGTCGACCATGTGCTCGAGCACGCGAGGGCCCGCCAGGGCGCCTTCCTTGGTCACGTGGCCGACCAGGAAGATGGCCGTGCCGCTCTGCTTGGCGTAGCGCACCAGCAGCGCCGCGCTTTCACGCACCTGGGACACACCGCCGGGCGCGGACTGCAGGTTTTCGGTGAAGATGGTCTGGATCGAGTCGATCACCATGACCTTGGGCTGTTCGACCTTGGCGGTGGCGATGATGGTTTCGATGCAGGTCTCGGTCATCACCTTGAGCTTGTCCTGGGGCAACCCCAGGCGCCGCGCACGCATGGCGACCTGTTGCTGCGACTCTTCGCCGGTGACGTACAGCGCAGGCATGCGCGTGGCGATGTTGCACAGCGTCTGCAGGAGGATGGTCGACTTGCCGATGCCCGGATCGCCGCCGATCAGCACCACCGAGCCATCGACCAGACCGCCGCCGAGCACACGGTCCAGTTCGGCCGAGGCGGTCGAGAAGCGCGGGATCTCCTCGATGCTGACTTCGGCCAGGGTCTTGAGCTGGGCCTGCTGCCCTGCCCAGCCGGTGCGGCCGCTGGGCGGTGCGGCGGCGCCGCTTTCGATGACCGTCTCCACCAGGGTGTTCCAGGCACCGCATTCGCCGCATTGGCCGGCCCATTTGGGGAACGTGGCACCGCACTCGGTGCAGCCGTACATGCGCTTAGCCTTGGCCATGAAAATTCCTGTTCGAAAAGTGCGTTCATGATAATCGAGCGCGCTGTAATAGTGGGTAAATCAAGCCCTTGCAGCGCGGAAAAGCGGCTAGTCTGTACTTTGACAAAACTTCTCGGGCGCAGCTGTGTCCCTTGCAGCAGGCGTGGAAAATGAAGCAATACGCTGACTTGGACTGCGTTGACCAACCTCATCTGTAATAAGGAATAACCTCATGAGCGTGCTAAGTGAATTCAAGGCCTTTGCGGTCAAGGGCAATGTAGTCGACATGGCCGTTGGTATCATCATCGGTGCAGCCTTCGGCAAGATCGTTTCATCCTTCGTGGGCGATGTGATCATGCCGCCGCTCGGGCTGCTGATTGGTGGCGTGGACTTCAGCGACCTCGCCATCACGCTGCGTGCGGCGGTCGGTGATGCGCCGGCGGTGGTATTGGCCTATGGCAAATTCATCCAGACAGTCGTCGACTTCATCATCGTGGCATTTGCCATCTTCATGGGGGTGAAGGCCATCAACCGCCTGCGCCATCAGGAAGAGAAGAAACCTGCGGCGCCTGCTGCACCTTCCAAGGAAGAAGTGCTGCTGGGTGAAATCCGTGACCTGCTCAAAGAGCAGAATGGCAAGGGCACCGTGGTCACCACTGCACCGACGACTGGTCCGCAGATCTGATACCGCGTCAAGCTTTCGCGGCCGATGACTGCTCCTACAGAAGGGCTACACTGGCTCTGTAGGAGCGGTCTGTGGCCGCGAAGGGCCAATGCGGTGAGTCAGGTAAACCTCGGTGAGGCTTTCGCGGCCATAGACCGCTCCTACGGGATGACTGCTACCAGTAGTTCTCGACGGCAACCTGGCCGGGGCGCCGGCTCAGGCTGAGGCTCATGTCACGGCCCTTGAGCAGTTGGCGGGTGTCGTCGATCATCTGGGGGTTGCCGCAGATCATCACCCGTGAATGCTCCGGCACCAGTTCCAACCCTGCAGCTTTTTCCAGCTCGCCATTCTGAATGAGATCGGTGATACGGCCGTGCAACGTGCCCGGCACCTGCTCCCGGGTCACGATCGGGATGAACTGTAGCTTGCCGGCAAACTCGGCCAGGTAGTCCCGCTGTTCCAGGCCAGCGATCAACTCTCGGTACGCCAACTCCTGACCTTCCCGCGCGCTGTATACGAGCTTGATGTGCTCGAATTTTTCCCACACGGGAAAGTCCTGCAGGATCGACACGAAAGGGGCCACGCCGGTGCCGGTCGCCAGCATCCACAAGTCACGGCCGTCGACGAAGCGATCCAGGGTCAGATAACCCGTTGCCAGCTTTTCCACCAGCAGCTCGTCTCCTGGGCGCAACCGGCTCAGTTCACTGGTGAACTCGCCGCCCGGCACGACGATGGAGAAGAATTCGAGAAACTCATCGAAGGGCGAGGACGCCATCGAATAGGCGCGCCACACCACGCTGCCATCGGCCTTGGTCACCCCCAGGCGGGCGAACTGGCCGGCGACGAAGCGGAAACCGGCGTCGCGGGTGGTGCGCAGGGTGAACAGGCTGGGGGTCAGCGGCTGGACCTCGAGGATGGTCTGGCGGGTGAATTTTTCTGCGCTGGCAGTCATGGGGCGCTCCGGGGCTCAAGTGCTGGTATTTTCCCGCAAACCGCTGCAGATAAACACCGTTGGTTTGTGTGGCCACCGGGGGGCGCGCCTGTAGGAACTGCATGCGATCGGGTAGAATCGCGCCTTTATTGCCGCTTCGTGCCTTCTGCCATGCCTGTACTGACTTCGCCCTTCGCTGAGCTCGACCTGATCCGCCAGCCCGATCAACCCAACGAGCCGTTGCAGGCGTTCGATGCGGCAGACGAGTACCTGCTGGCGCACATGGCCGAGCACCCCCTGCCCGCTCAGGCACGCGTGCTGATTCTCAACAACAGCTTCGGCGCGCTGGCCATCAGCCTGCAAGGCCCGGTGCAGGTGGTCAGCAGTGGCGATTCATTCCTCGGCGCATTGGGGCTGGAGAAGAACCTGACCCGCAATGGCCTGCCATTCGACAGCATCGAATTCATCCCCGCGAGCGCGCCGGTGCAGGGTCCGTTCGACCGCGTGCTGGTGCGTGTACCCAAGACCCTGGCCTTGCTCGAAGAACAGCTGATCCGCCTGCACGGCCACCTGGCGCCCGGTGCCGAGGTGGTCGCTGCCGGCATGGTCAAGCACCTACCCCACGCCGCAGGTGACTTGCTGGAGAAATACATCGGCACGATGCGACCGTCACTGGCGGTCAAGAAGGCTCGGCTGTTGATCGCCACTGACGAAGGCAAGCCCGCGCCGGCATCGCCCTACCCGACCTGCTATCAGCTGGACGACCCCAGGCTGACGCTGCTCAACCACGCCAACGTGTTCTGCCGCGAAGGGCTGGACATCGGCACCCGCGCGTTCCTCCCACACCTGCCGCGCAACCTCGGCGCAGCGCGGGTCGCCGACCTGGGCTGCGGCAACGGCGTACTGGCCATCGCCAGCGCCCTGGCCAATCCGCAGGCTCACTACACGCTGGTAGACGAGTCGTTCATGGCCGTGCAATCGGCGCAGGAGAACTGGCAGGCGGCCCTGGGCGCGCGTCAGGTCGAGGTGCGCACCGGTGATGGCCTTGCCGGCCAGGCGCCGCAGTCGCTGGACGTGGTGCTGTGCAATCCGCCGTTCCACCAGCAGCAAGTGGTGGGTGACTTCCTCGCCTGGCGCATGTTCCAGCAGGCACGCGAGGCGCTAGTCACCGGCGGCGACCTGTACATCGTCGGCAATCGCCACCTGGGTTATCACAGCAAGCTGGCCAGGCTATTCCGCGGCGTCGAACAGGTGGCTGCCACGCCCAAGTTCGTGGTGCTACGCGCGCGCAAGTGAGCGCAACGGTGCGTTTGAAGAGCAAAAAAAAGCCCTCGCAAGGAGGGCTGTAAAAAAAGCACTGCCAGAGCAGCACTGATGGGATTCAGTGGGATTTCATCCCGGCCGCCGTCATGAACAGGCGGATCAACATGGCAAACACGCCCAGCGCGACGACGCTGCCGGCATAGATCACCACCAGCCAGCCCAAGCGCTTCCACAAGGGCTTTTTCTCTTCGCTGTGCGTAACGATCGGTTTCTCGCTCATGCTTCTACTCCTGCCCGACCCAGGCCTTGCAGCCTGGGCAGCGGCGGTTGGACTAGTGGTAGCCGTCTTCGTGGGTGACCTTGCCGCGGAACACGTAGTAGCTCCAGAAGGTGTACACCAGGATGATCGGAATGATGAACAGCGTGCCCACCAGGATGAAGCCCTGGCTCTGTGGCGGCGACGACGCGTCCCAGATCGAGATCGACGGTGGGATGATGTTCGGCCACAGGCTGATGCCCAGCCCGCTGTAACCCAGGAACACCAGCAGCAGGGTCAGCAGGAACGGCGTGTAGTGCGCGTTGCGCTTCACCGAGCGCAGCAACCCGACCACTGTGGCCAGTACCAGGATCGGCACCGGCAGGAAGTAGAACAGGTTCGGCGTGCTGAACCAGCGCGTGGCGATGTCGCCATGGGCCAGAGGCGTCCAGATGCTGACGATACCGGTGACGATCAACAGCCCGTAGGTCAGTGGCGGTGCCAGCTTGTGCATGGCCTGCTGCAGGCTGCCTTCGGTCTTCATGATCAGCCAGGTGCAGCCGAGCAAGGCGTAGGCCACGATCAGCGCCAGGCCACAGAACAGACTGAACGGCGTCAGCCAGTCCAGGCCGCCCCCGGCGTAGTTGCGGCCGACCACGGGAATGCCGTCGATGTACGCGCCCAAAGCCACGCCCTGGAAGAAGGTCGCTGTCAGCGAGCCGCCGATGAACGCCTTGTCCCACACGTGGCGCTTGGCTGCGGTCGCCTTGAAGCGGAACTCGAACGCCACGCCGCGGAAGATCAAACCCATCAGCATCAGAATCAGCGGCAGGTACAGGGCCGACAGCACCACCGAGTAGGCCAGCGGGAACGCGCCGAACAGCGCCGCACCGCCCAGTACCAGCCAGGTTTCGTTGCCGTCCCAGACCGGTGCCACGGTGTTCATCATGACGTCGCGGTCGCCTTCATCCTTCATGAAGGGAAACAGGATGCCGATGCCCAGGTCGAAACCGTCCATGATCACGTACATCATGATGCCGAAGATGATGATCACGGCCCAGATGAATGGAAGATCGATACCCATGCTTAGTGCCCCTTGCTCAAGGTGTCGGTTTGGCCTTCTTCCGTGCCTTCATGGGCTGCGGACAGAGGACGTGCAGGGGTGCGCTGGGTACCAGGACCGCCGGTGTTGATTGTTTCTTCGTGTGCCTTCGGACCCTTGCGCACCAGGCGCATCATGTAGCCCAGGCCCACGCCGAACAGCGAGAAGTACACCACGACGAACATCACCAGGGTGATGCTCATCTGCGTGACGCTGTGGTTTGAGGAAGCATCGGCGGTGCGCATCAGGCCGTAGACCACCCACGGCTGACGGCCGATCTCGGTGGTGAACCAGCCCGCCAGCAGGGCGATCAGGCCCGATGGCCCCATCCACAAGGTCAGGTAGAGAAATGGACGGCAGGTGAACAGCGCGTCTTTCTTGCGCAGCCACACGCTCCACAGACCGACGAAGATCATCAGCATGCCCAGGCCGGCCATGACCCGGAACGACCAGAAGACGATGGTCGAATTGGGCCGGTCTTCCTTGGGAAAGGATTTGAGCGCCGGCACCTGCTTGTCCAGGCTGTGGGTCAGGATCAGGCTGCCCAGGTAGGGAATCTCGACCGCGAAGCGGGTTTTCTCCGCTTCCATGTCGGGCCAGCCGAAGAGGATCAGCGGGGTGGCTTCGTCACCCTTGTTTTCCCAGTGGCCTTCGATCGCGGCGATCTTGGCGGGCTGGTGCTCCAGGGTGTTCAGGCCATGCATGTCGCCGACGAAGGCCTGCACCGGGGCGACGATCAACGCCATCCACATGGCCATGGAGAACATCCGGCGGATGGCCGGTGTGTTGCGCCCGCGAAGCAGGTGCCAGGCGGCCGAGGCGCCGACGAAGAACGCCGTGGCAACGAAGGCGGCGATGGACATGTGCGCCAGGCGGAACGGGAACGAGGGGTTGAAGATCACTGCGAACCAGTCGACCGGAATCACTCGACCGTCGATGATCTCGTGGCCCTGAGGGGTCTGCATCCAGCTGTTGGACGCCAGGATCCAGAACGTCGAGATCAACGTGCCGATCGCAACCATCACTGTCGAGAAGAAGTGCAGGCCGCGGCCCACGCGGTTCCAGCCGAACAGCATGACGCCCAGGAAGCCCGCTTCCAGGAAGAACGCAGTCAGTACTTCGTAGGTGAGCAACGGGCCGGTAACGGCGCCGGCGAAGTCGGAGAAGCGACTCCAGTTGGTACCGAACTGGTACGCCATGACCAGGCCGGAGACCACGCCCATGCCGAAGTTGACTGCGAATATCTTCGACCAGAAGTGATACAGGTCGCGGTAGGTGTCGTCACGGGTTTTCAGCCACATGCCTTCGAGCACGGCCAGGTAGCTGGCCAGACCGATGGTAATGGCAGGAAACAGAATGTGGAACGAGACCGTAAACGCAAACTGCATTCGGGCGAGATCGATTGCCTCTAAACCGAACATGGGGCTTCCTCTATCAGGTGAACCGGCGCGGGCGGGCGGCCCATGCCAGCGGCCCCTGCGAGGGAAGCGCGGTCTGATGACTTCGTTCTGCTTGGTTCCACGACGCAGGGATTGTGGCCGTTTGGCCGCCATGCCGCGCCGGACGAGGCGTTGACATGGATCAAGATACCGTCAAAGAGTAGCCCCGTTTGCGCGATCGGGCTGTGTGGTTTAGTGCCGCACGACCGGATGTCGCACCCGGTTTACTTTCGTCTGGTATGGGGATTTATCGCGGTATCTGTTCTGTTGATGCTTCGCAGATAGGGATGCTCCCCCGTCGTACCCGTCACTGCACAGGACTGCGCTGAAGCGTCCGCACGGTCTCCCGCTCAGGAGCAATCAGGCTATGCGCCGGCACCTTCAATCCATGCTCCCATGGCAAGCCGAAGTGGTCACGGCCCAGCACCAGTGTTTCGCCCTGCCACTGCTCATACAGTTCAAACAGCGGCATACGAATGTGCCCTCGCGCAGGGTCTGCCAGCAATGCACTGCCCCGGCCTATGCCTTTGAGCACCACGAAATGATTGAGTGAGCGTTGCCTGAGCAGAATGATCACCGGACCTTTCAGCGAAGCCAATGCCTGACGGGGCAAAATCACACCTTCGGCCTGGTAACCCAAACGCTGAGCAGTGGTTTTGAGGTCAAGCAGAGAAAATCCTTGAGCGGCTCGCTCCACTGCCTGCTCCCGAGACAGCCTGCCAACCATGTCAGCGAGTACATCCTGCTCGTGCAGCGTTTCGCCAAAATACAGGTTGAGCAGAATGGTCAATGCCGCGGCCCCGCATGAATAATCCAGCGTCTGGCGCTCTATGCGTTCCATGCGCAATTCGGAAAGTGGCCGGGGTGCCTGAAACGGCGAAGCACTCGCCACAGTGGCCAATCCAAGGACGGAGACCAGACCCAACTCGGAATAACGCATCAATTGAACTTGCGCTTGAGGTTCAATGACATGGAAGCCGGTCCCGCGTCGTCATTGAGGCCCAGCATGACTTGAGGAGAAATTACCCAGTCCTCGTGCAGTCTATAGGACACATTGAAGGCGAGATCTGCGGGATCAATGTCAGTGCCTTTGATGGTTCGTCCACCTGCTCTCAGATTGGCGGTATAGCTATAAGAAAATCGAGCGCCTATGGACAACTTCTCATTGAGTGCAAAGCCTGCGCCCAGGTAACTCCGCAACGCCCAACCTGGCTTTACGGTGTAGCCATCGATGGTGTTCTGGAAAAAGTGTTGATAGCTGAGCCCGCCGAACAGAATGGCCGGATCGGTGCGGCGCACCCAGGCAATGCCGGGCGCTAAGCTCCAGTGTCCTGAGCCGTTGTTCAACGGATCCTTCCATCGGTTGGCTGCATCGTTGTAACGTTTGCGGCCGGTGGGTGCACCGATGTCGAACGTAAACGAAAGCGCCGGATAGGCGGCGGTTTCGTCGAGCCACTGGTACTGAATTCCCATGCCTATGTCCGCCAGGTCCCATGCGCTGGTAGTGCTCACATACTCATTTGAGGAGACATCTTCGACGCTCGTATAAGAGAACGGCACTGTCAGATGCGCTTCGAGCCGGTCAAAAAGCCCTGCACGGAGCGTGGGTTCGAACTGCAGCACACGTGCGCTGTAGGAAGATTTCTGAAAATAACCAACGTCGAACAGATTGTGTTGCCGGCGGCTTTGCTTGTATACCAGGCCCATGTCGAGTTCATACTCGCCTGGCCCGAGCAAAACCGTGGAGCCCACCAGAAAATCCAGCGGCGGCGGGTCGGCACGCTCTCCGTATTCGATGTGGTCACGCCCTACTGCTGCTTCACGCTGTTCAATGAAGTTTCGCTGCAGTACAGCGATGTCGGCCAGCTTCAATTCGACCTCACCGAAAATTTCGGATGAAAGTCGCGTGACCCGGGCGCTTTCACTCACCAAGTGTCCTGAGGCTCGATCGCCGTTCTTGAACTGCACTTCATAAGGGAGATCGGTTTGCAGTGACCCGATATCGGCAGTTCGGATGGTCAAGCCCATCGCGTAGGGAGTGCTGAAAACGCAGACATCCCCTTCGTAGCTGATTAACCTGCCAGACAGGCTGTCACCATTCTTCAGGTGCACCGTATCGGCTAACGTACCAGTAGTGATGGACAACAGGATGCTGGCACTCGCGAACAGACGCGCGAGTGGAAACAAGATAGCCATGGGCGTCCTTGCGATGGGTAGCAGAATGAGCGCAGCCCCAAGCCGGGCTGCGCTTTCGGGTCACCAGCGGAACGTGGAGACCGGCCGCGACCATTGACTGGCACGGAAGCCATAGTTCTTCGGTACCTTGGTGTTGCGATCAAGGGCCTGATAGTGATGCTCGATTTCGCGGGCATAGGCACGATTCCAGGCGTTCATACGGCTCGTGGAATCAGCGAGCCATACATCGCCAGCAACCAGCTCCTGTGTTCCCCCATCTCGATACCATTTGTTTTCATGCGGGGAATAACTGAACCCCTGATATTGATAGGCGCGATAATCAGATTGACTGCCGCGCTTCTTCCAAGTGACCTGATGGGTCTTGATCCCTTGAGTAACGCTTGGCCGGGCCTGACCATTGATACGGGCCGTACCTTTTATTTGCGCCATCTGTCCATCGTCGAGTGCAGGCACATACATGCCCGTGCTGCGCACTGCTTCAAGTATGGGAACCGCAGCATAGTTGCTACCCGAACACGCGAGCAATACCGCACCCATTGAAATAGCTTTCCATTGCATGGACATCTTTTGTACTCCTTGATAAAAGCTGAGAACTCAGACCTCTGATGATTCAACATCGGTCATGTAAAAGCCTATTTCCTTGATAAGTTGCATCAAACGTGAATCCGCACGTATGACGTCGTTCATGTCTTGATGCAGGAGAGCTTCCAATCCAGGCGTGGTATTCATGACCACATACTCGTCCAGAGCATCGAGCCCCCATAAACCATGAGCTTCCAGCACTGCTTGTTGTTTGACCTGCAGGCGCTCACTGAACTCTTTCATCTGGTCGTCTGTCGCATTGGGTGTGAGACGGGTCTCGAAAGTTTGCGAACCCACGACCTCGACAATGACGTTGGCAAAACCCATCATCCATTTGGGCACCTGACTCGTTGCCAACTCAGCGCGGCTTATTCCACATTCACCCAACTCTTGCCCCTGCGCCCGCACCCGCTCGATTTCTCTTTGTCTTTCGGCCATGCCCGTGGCCGCTGGAGAAAGGGTGACGCTGTCGTGCCTGAGGAGTGCGGTATTCGACACGCCCATCAATGTCTGATGAAAGTTACCCGTATCTTCAGGCGCTGACTTCAATCCTTGAGCTGGCGGTTTTGCAATTGAAATAGAGTCGATCTTCGATACATTCACCAAATGCCTCCTGGCAATTAATATTCATTGCGGACGCTGGAAAAATACGGCATTGGCATCGCGTATTTGATCGTGGCGCGGCGGTACTTTAGCCGGATTGGCCCGCTCACAGTCAAGCAAAGCTTCCAACCCATTGATTAGAAATTGTTACAGCACAGGATAAGTTCTTGGGATTATTCGGAAAGTTCTGTAGGAACATTTTGATAACGACTGCGACAATAACAGTACGCACATCGACATCATCTGCACAACTTATGGCGAACAGACGAGTCACTAAGAAAGAAAGATACAAGGGATGTATGGCCTTACCATTTGCAGGAGTTCAAGGGCGATTCAGCCTGGTAGGCATTGACGTCCATTGCCCAGACTTCCTGAAAGCGTCTTGATAGAAGCCGCAGGCATGCACCATCTCCATGCCTGCGCTCGGACCCGTAGGTCTTACATCACCTTGTCCAAAGTAATGGGGAACTCGCGGACACGCTTGCCGGTGGCGTGGTAGATGGCGTTGGCCACGGCGGCCGCGACACCGACGATGCCGATCTCGCCGACGCCCTTGGAACCCAGCGCGTTGACGATGTCGTCGGGCTCATCGACGAAGATCACGTCAATGTCGTTGATGTCGGCATTCACCGGAATGTGGTACTCGGCCAGGCTATGGTTCATGAAGCGGCCCAGGTTATGGTCGGTCTGGGTTTCTTCCTGCAGGGCCATGCCCAGGCCCCAGACCACGCCGCCGAGGATCTGGCTGCGGGCCATCTTCGGGTTCACCACACGACCGGCGGCCACGGCACTCACCACGCGAGTGACGCGGATGGTGCCCAGGTCTTCGTCCACTTCCACTTCGACGAACACCGCCGAATGCGTGGCCGTGGCGTAGCCTTCACGCTTCTTGTCCGGCTCGGCATCGACCTGGGCTTCGAAGGTGTCCATGCCGTCGATGCCGCTCAGGTTCTGCAGCGACACGTGATGGCCCGGGCAGCGCAGCTCGCCGTCCTCGATGAACACCTGTGCAGGGTCGGCATCGGCAAACGCCGGATGCACCTGGCTGGCGGCGTGGATCAGCTTGGCCTTGAGCGCTTCACAGGCCTGCTGCACGGCGGTTCCCACCGACGACACGGTGAACGAGCCACCTTGCAGTGGCGCGGTGGGCAACGACGAGTCGCCCAGTTTGAACTCCACGTCCTGCGCGGCAACGCCGGCCGCTGCCGCAGCGATCTGGGTCATCACCGTGTAGGTGCCGGTGCCGATGTCGGTGGTCGCGCTGCTGACCACCAGCTTGCCTTGCTTGTCGATTTTGGCCTTGGCGCTGGCCGGCATCTGCATGGCCTCCCAGACCCCACCGGCCATGCCCATGCCAACCAACTGGTTGTCACGGCGCATGCTGCGCGGCTCGACCGTGCGCTGGCTCCAGCCGAAACGTTCGGCGCCCTGCTGGTAGCAGGCCTTGAGTTCCTTGCTGGAATACGGCTTGTCTTCGTTCTGGTTGGTGTCGGAGAAATTGACCAGGCGCAGTTGCACGGGGTCAATCTTGGCCGCCACGGCCAGCTCGTCCATCGCGCATTCCAGGCCGATCATTCCCAGGGCTGCGCCGGGAGCGCGCATGTCCAGGGGCGTGAACACGTCCAAGGGCACCAGGTTGTAGGTCAGCTTGACGTTGTCGCAGTGGTAGAGCATGCCGCTCCACTCCACGACATGCTCGGAAAAGTCTTCGAAACGCGAGGTCTGACCGGTCGCGGTGTGGCCGACTGCCTGCAGCTTGCCGTCGGCGTTGCAGGCCAGTTGCAGCTGCTGCACGGTGCGCGGACGGTAGCCGAAGGTGAACATCTGCTGGCGGGTCAGGGTCACGCGTACCGAGCGCTTGAGGTGCAGGGCGGCCATCACGGCCAGCGGCAGCTGGTACTGCGGACGCAGGCCGGAGCCGAAGGCGCCGCCGACGAAAGCAGCCATGACGCGGATCTTGTCCTTGTCCAGGCCGAACACGTTGGACAGATAGGTCTGGCAGTTCTGCGTGCTCTGGGTCTTGTCGTGGATCACCAGGCTGCCGTCGGCCTGATACAGCGCGGTGCTGGCATGGGGCTCCATCGGGTTGTGGTGCTCGACCGGCGTGTCGTAGGTGGCGTCGACGGTGATCGGGGCGGCAGCGTATTGCCCGGCAAAATCGCCGCGCGGTTCGGGCAGTTCAGCCGGCGCCGGCTTGGCGGCGGATAGTTGTGCGCGCAGGTCGGTCTGGTGAGGTTCCTGAGCGTATTCGATCCGCACCAGAGCGCCTGCATGGCGCGCCAGTTCCAGGTTTTCCGCGACGACCAGCGCCAGCGGCTGGCCGCTGTAGAGCACGTTGTCATTGTACAGCGGGCGAAACGGCGAGCCGTCGGCGGCATCGTCGTCTTCGTATTTTTCGTCGTAGCTGGCCAGCTTCGGGCGGTTGGTGTGGTCGATCACAGCCACCACGCCCGGCAGCGCCAGGGCCTTCGACGCATCGATGGACAGCACGCGGCCGTTGGCGATGGTGCTGGAGACCACGCTGCCGAACAGCAGGCCATCTTCGGGAAACTCGCCAGCGTAGCGCGCCTGGCCGGTTACCTTGAGCAGACCGTCGACGCGGTCCATGGGTTTGCCAAGTGTGCTCATCGCTGCATCTCCCCTTTGGCGGCATCGCTCAGGGCACGGACTATCGCGCGGCGGGCCAGCTTGATCTTGAAGGTGTTGTGTTGCAGACCGCGAGCGTCCTGCAACAGGGCGTCGGCAGCTTTGCCGAAGGTCTCGGCGGTGGCGGGCTGGCCGATCAGCAGGCGCTCCACCGCTTGATCGCGCCACGGCTTGTGGGCGACACCGCCCAGCGCCAGGCGGGCGTCGCGAATGGTCTCGCCGTCCAGCTCCAGCGCTGCGGCAACCGACACCAGGGCGAAGGCATAGGAAGCGCGGTCGCGGATTTTCAGGTACTGGCTGTGGGCCGTGAAACCAGCGGCGGGCAGTTCTACCGCCGTGATCAGTTCGTCATCGGCCAACTGGTTGTCACGCTCGGGCGCGTCGTCCGGCAGGCGATGGAAGTCGGCGAATTCGATGGTGCGCGCGCCGTTCGGACCCTGGACATGGACCACGGCAGCCAACGCTGCCAGGGCTACACACATGTCCGAAGGATGGGTGGCGACACACTGCTCGCTGGCGCCCAGAATGGCGTGGATGCGATTCAAGCCGTCCTTGGCCGGGCAACCGGTGCCGGGCTCGCGTTTGTTGCACGGCATTTTCGAATCGTAGAAGTAGTAGCAGCGCGTGCGCTGCAGCAGGTTGCCGCCGGTGCTGGCCATGTTGCGCAGCTGCGGTGAAGCACCGGCCAGGATCGCCTGGCTGAGCAACGGATAACGCTGCTCGATCAACGGGTGCCAGGCCAGGTCGGCATTGCTGACCAGGGCGCCGATGCGCACGCCGCCGTCGGCGGTTTCCTCGACTTCGCGCAGGGGCAGCCCGGTAATATCGATGAGCTGCTCGGGCTGCATGACGTTTTCTTTCATCAGGTCGAGCAGGTTGGTGCCACCGGCGATGAAGCGCGAGCGTGGACCGGCCAGGCGTACAGCTTCATCGACACCGGCAGGCTTGGCGTAGGTAAACGGATTCATGAGCGCTCCCCTCCCTGCACTTCGACCACTTCTTCGATGGCCGCGCGGATGTTGCTGTAGGCGCCGCAACGGCACAGGTTGCCGCTCATCAATTCCTTGATGTCGGCGCTGGAGTCGGCGCGGCCTTCGTTGATCAGGCCAACGGCCGAGCAGATCTGTCCCGGCGTGCAGTAGCCGCACTGGAAGGCATCGTGCTTGATGAACGCGGCCTGGACCGGATGCAGTTGATCACCCTGCGCCAGGCCTTCGATGGTGGTCAGCTCGGCGCCGTCGCACATCACGGCCAGGGTCAGGCAGGCGTTGACCCGCTTGCCATTGAGCAGCACGGTGCAGGCGCCGCACTGACCGTGGTCGCAGCCTTTTTTGCTGCCGACCAGGTCGAGCTGTTCGCGCAGCAGATCCAGCAGGGTGGTCCAGGGCAATACATCGAGCTGGCGCGACTGGCCATTGAGTTGCAGGGAAATGCTGTGGCTGGCGTACGGCTGCGCGCCAGCGCTGGAAGAAAGGGTGCTCATCGGGTCGACCTCACGGTGGTTCAGCTTGCGTGCGCGGCATTTTTCATGTCGCGTCGTTTGCAGGTACGACTTGGCACGCCGGTCATTCGTTCAGACGAGCTGATGAGTGTTTCCCCGCGACCGTGCTGGTATGATGCGCGGCTTTTTTTACCGCCCGGATGTGCTTTGCTATCAGGGTCGACACGACAACACTCGACAACAACGGTAACGGCGCAAAACGCGCCACAGGGAGCGGGCATGCTGGAAAGGCTGTTTCAACTCAAGGCGCACAACACCAACGTGCGCACGGAAATACTCGCCGGGGTCACCACCTTTCTGGCGATGGCCTACATCCTGTTCGTCAACCCCAGCATCCTGGGCGAAACCGGCATGGACAAGGGCGCGGTCTTCGTCGCCACCTGCCTGGCCGCGGCCATCGGCTCGACGGTCATGGGCCTGATCGCCAATTACCCGATCGCCCTGGCGCCAGGGATGGGTCTGAACGCCTTCTTCACCTACACCGTCGTGCTGCACATGGGCCACACCTGGCAGGTGGCGCTGGGCGCGGTGTTCATCTCGGCGGTGTGCTTTTTCCTGCTGTCGATCTTTCGGATCCGCGAGTGGATCGTCAACAGCATCCCCCTGCCATTGCGTTCGGCCATCGCTGCGGGCATCGGCCTGTTCCTGGCGCTGATCGCGCTGCAAGGCGCCGGGATCGTGGTGGGTAACCCGGCCACCGTGGTGGGCATGGGCGACCTGACCAAGCCCGGTGCGGTGCTGGCGATCCTGGGCTTTTTCCTGATCGTCGCCCTGGAGTCGCGCAAGGTTCGCGGGGCGGTGCTGATCGGCATTCTGGTGGTGACCACCGCGTCGATCCTGCTGGGCTTCAGCCCGTTCAACGGGCTGGTGTCGATGCCACCCTCGCTGGCGCCGACCTTCATGCAGCTGGACATCGCCGGGGCCTTGGACATCGGCCTGCTCAGCGTGATCTTCGCCTTCCTGTTCGTCGATCTGTTCGACAACTCCGGGACCTTGATCGGCGTGGCCAAGCGCGCCGGTCTGATGGGCAAGGACGGCCACATGCCGAAGATGGGCCGCGCGCTGATCGCCGACAGCACGGCGGCCATGGCCGGTTCGCTGCTGGGTACTTCCACCACCACCAGCTACATCGAGTCGGCAGCGGGCGTCAGCGCCGGGGGCCGTACCGGCCTGACCGCCATCGTGGTCGCGGTGCTGTTTCTGCTGGCACTGTTCTTCGCCCCGCTGGCAGGCAGCGTGCCGGCCTACGCCACGGCACCGGCGTTGTTCTTCGTGGCGGTATTGATGGCGTCGGGCCTGGCTGAAATCGAGTGGGACGACATCACCGAAGCCGCTCCAGTGGTGGTCACCGCCCTGGCCATGCCGCTGACCTATTCGATCGCCAACGGCATCGCCTTCGGCTTCATCGCCTGGACCTTGATCAAGCTGCTGGCGGGCCGCGCCCGCGACTTGAACTCGGCGCTGGTGATTCTTTCCATTCTGTTCGTTGTGAAACTGGGCTGGTATCCATGAGTGTTGTTCTCGACCCCACCTCCTACACCCAGCAGCTGGATGAAAAGGTAGCGCGCCTGCGCGCCTTGCTGGCGCCGTTCGACGCGCCGGAACCGGCTGTGTTCGATTCGCCTCGCGAGCACTACCGGCTGCGCGCGGAATTTCGCCTGTGGCGAGAGGATGGCCAGCGTCATTACGCGATGTTCGCGCCCGGCGAGAAGCATGTGCCGATCCTGATCGACAGCTTTCCAATCGCAAGCCAGCGCATCAACGAACTGATGCCGCGCCTGAAGGCTGCCTGGCAGGCCGATGCGGCGCTGAGCACCAAGCTGTTCCAGGTGGAGTTTCTGACCACACTGGACGGCGACGCGATGGTAACGCTGTGCTATCACCGCCCGCTGGACGAGCACTGGCAGCGCGCTGCCGAGCAACTGGCGAGCGACCTGGGTGTGAGCATCATCGGTCGCTCCAAGGGCAAGCGTGTGGTCATTGGCCGCGACTATGCGCTCGAGGCGCTCGAGGTGGCTGGTCGTACGTTCCGCTATCGCCAGCCCGAAGGCGCGTTCACCCAACCCAACGGCACGGTCAACCAGAAGATGCTCAACTGGGCGTACGAGGCCCTGGGCCCGCGCGACGACGATCTGCTGGAGCTGTACTGCGGCAACGGCAATTTCACTCTGCCGCTGGCCACCCAGGTGCGCAAGGTGCTGGCCACGGAAATCAGCAAGACGTCGGTCGCCGCCGCCTTGCACAACCTCGATGACAATGGCGTCGACAACGTGACCCTGGTGCGCCTGTCGGCCGAAGAGCTGACCGAAGCACTCAACGAGGTGCGTCCGTTCCGTCGTCTGCAGGGTATCGATCTCAAGGCCTATGACTTCGGCAGCGTGTTCGTCGATCCACCACGGGCCGGCATGGACGTGGACACCTGCGAGCTGACCCGGCGTTTCGACAACATCCTGTACATCTCCTGCAATCCGGAAACGCTGGCGGCCAATATCGAGCAATTGCACGATACCCATCGGGTGGCCAAGTGCGCCTTGTTCGATCAGTTTCCGTACACCCATCACATGGAATCAGGGGTCTTGCTGGTACGCCGTTGAACGCCGTGCTGCAGTGACGGGCCGAACCACGCGAGACGGTTACGCGCCCTATCAGGCAAACCACGCAGGCCCCTGACGCGGCCTGCGTGGCTGCAACGGCGGAGGTGCCTGTGGTAGAACAGAGGTAACAAGAAGTTACCACTGTCATGGAGACCGGCTTGAACAACGCTGCCACTGCCCCTCTGTCCGCTTCGCGCTCACGCTTGATGGCTCTTCTGGTGGCCGCGGCGTTCTTCATGGAAAACCTGGACGCGACGGTGATCGTCACCGCCCTGCCGGACATGGCCAGATCCTTCCAGGCCACCGCCGTGGACCTGAACATCGGCATCACCGCCTACGTCATGACCCTGGCGATCTTCATTCCCGGCAGTGGCTGGGTCGCTGATCGTTGGGGGTATCGTCGCGTGTTCATGGCAGCGCTGGCGCTGTTCACCTTGGCCTCGGTACTGTGCGCAGCCTCGCAGGAGCTCTGGCAGTTCACCGCCGCGCGGGTGCTGCAGGGCATCGGTGGGGCCATGATGGTGCCGGTGGGGCGCCTGGCGGTCCTGCGCAACACCGAGAAGTCCGACCTGCTTACTGCCATCGCCTTCATCACCTGGCCCGGACTGGTGGCGCCGGTGCTGGGCCCGCCGGTGGGGGGCTTCCTGGCCACCTATGCGTCATGGCATTGGATCTTCCTGCTCAACCTGCCTTTGGGCCTGATCGCTCTGGTGTGTGCCTACAAGCTGATGCCCGAGGGCCGGGGCGAACATCCCCACCGCCCCTTCGACACAGTGGGTTTTGTACTCTGTGCCCTGGCGTGCGTGGGCCTGCTGTTCGGCCTCGATTTCATAGGCCAGGCTCCACGCAGCGGGTACGGCTATCTGATGCTGACCACCAGTGCCGTCCTGCTGTGGGCGATGTACCGTCACTTCACCCGGCACCCCACGCCCCTGTTGAAACTGGACGCCCTGAAGATCCCTACCTACCGGATAACCTTCAACGGCGGCTCGCTGTTTCGTGCCATGGTCAGCGCACACCCTTTTTTGCTGCCGCTGATGTTCCAACTGGGGTTCGGTCATGACGCCTTCACCGCCGGCCTGCTGGTGCTCACGCTGTTCGCCGGCAACATCGGGATGAAGCCCATGACCTCTTGGGTGCTGCGTCGCTGGGGTTTCCGGACCACGCTGATCGGCAGCAGCCTGGTACTTGCGAGCACTACCTTCGCCTGCGCGGCAATGACCGCGGCCACGCCACTGGCGGTGATCCTGCCGGTCCTGTTGGTGTCGGGCATGGCTCGTTCGATGGGGTTCACCGCCTACAGCAGCGTCGCCTTCGCCGACATGCCGCAGCCGCTGATGTCTTCGGCCAACACGCTGTTCAGCATGACTCAGCAGTTGGCTTTCGGCCTGGGCGTGGCGTTGGCGGTGATCTTCCTGCGCCTGAGCGAATCGGTGCTGGGCGTGAACGGCGAATCCCTGGCCAGCTATCACATGGCGTTCGTGCTGGTGGGGATTCTGACCTTGGTATCGATGTTCGACCTCTGGCAATTACCCCGCAATGCGGGCGCTGCCGTGTCGGGCCATGGCAAGCAGACGACGCCGACAAAATGATTTGACGTAATTAACCGGTTAGTACAATTTACCCGCATCGCACCCAACAAAAATAATGGAGTCACTCGATGAGCGGTAAAAACGTCCTGGCGGGCCTGATCGGCGCCGGTATCCAGCAGTCCCGAACCCCAGCCATGCACGAGCGCGAAGGCGCGGCGCAGGGCTTGGGGTATGTCTACCGGTTGATCGACCTGGATGCACTGAAGCTCGACAACGGTGCGCTTGAAGAGCTGCTCACTGCGGCTCAACGCATGAGCTTCACCGGCCTCAACATCACCTTTCCGGCCAAGCAGGCGATCATTCCCCTGCTCGATGAGCTGTCGCCGGAGGCCTCTGGAATCGGCGCCGTGAACACCGTCGTGCTCAAGGATGGCAAACGGGTCGGCCACAATACCGATTGCCTGGGGTTCGCCGAGGGTTTCCGCCGCGGCATGCGTGAGGCCAAGCGTGACCGGGTGGTGCAGATGGGTGCCGGCGGTGCCGGTGCGGCGGTGGCCCATGCGTTGCTGCTCGAAGGCGTGCAGCAGTTGAGCATCTTCGATGTCGAGCCGGCGCGGGCGCAGGCCCTGGCCGACAACCTCAACCAGCATTTTCCGGGGCAGCCGGCACAGGCGGGCAGCGACCTGCTGACGGCCTTGGCCGAGGCCGATGGCCTGGTCAACACCACACCGATGGGCATGGCCAAGCTGCCAGGCATGCCGGTGCCCAAGTCGGCCCTGCGCCCGGCGCTGTGGGTGGCCGAGATCGTCTATTTTCCCCTTGAGACCGAACTGCTGCGCGAAGCCCGGGCTTTGGGTTGCCGCACGCTGGACGGCGGCACCATGGCCGTGTTCCAGGCCGTGAAAGCCTTCGAGCTGTTCAGCGGCCGGCAAGCTGATGCCGAACGCATGATGGCGCATTTTGCCGAAATGAACGGATAAGCCAAGACCCGAATCACGACCCCTGTAGCAGCGGCGCAAGCCGCGTCGGCGATCGATGCGGTGTGTCAGGCACAACGCGGTGCGGCCGGACGCGGCTTGCGCCGCTGCTACAGGGGATCGCGGTGTCTGTAGCAGCGGCGCGAGCCGCGTCGGCGGTGGATGCGGCGTCTGTGGCTGCTACGGGGCCTGGATGAAGCGCAAGAGTGATTCGCAGAGCATTTCGCGGTGGTGCAGCTTCAACGTGGCTTCGTTGAAATCCACCTGGAACAACTGGCCGAAGGTGTGCTTGTTGGACACTCGGTAGAAGCAGAACGAGCTGATCATCAAATGCACGTCCATGGCATCCAGCCCCGGACGGAACACGCCCTGCTCGGTGCCGCGCCGCAACAGGTCGGCCAGTGCCAGCAGCACGGTCTTGTTCAACTCGCGAATGCTCGTGGATTTCTTGACGTACTCGCCCTTGTGCATGTTTTCGTTGCACACGATACGCACGAAATCCTCGTTGCGATCGTGGTGATCGAAGCTGAATTCCACCAGCCGGCGAATGCCTTCCACCGGCGTCAGCTCGTCCAGATGCAACTTGGCTTCGGTGCCGCGAATATCCCCATAGAGCTTTTCCAGCACCTCCAGGTAAAGCTGCTCCTTGCTGCTGAAGTAGTAATAGATCATGCGCTTGGAGGTGTGCGTACGCTCGGCGATGGCATCGACGCGGGCGCCCGCCAGGCCCTGCTCGACGAACTCGGTGATGGCCGCCTGCAGAATGTTCTCGCGGGTCTTCTCGGGGTTGTTCTTGCGGGGCTTGCGAGGAACGTCGGCAGCGTGCGCGTCGGCCTCTGAGATTGTAGTCATGCTGGGCTCACGGCCGTCGTTGGTCAGCGGGCATTATGCGGCGCGCCGCGCAGGCAAGCAAAGCCCGCCGCGCACCTGCGCGGCGGGCACCCGATCAGAGCTTGGCGTGGCGTATGCCACCGGCGCGCGCCTTGGCCATGGCCGACAGGCGCACTGCAACGTTGGCAGCACCATAGCCGGCATAACCGCCGCGACGCTGCAGTACTTCGAAGAAGAAGCGCTCCTCGAACGGCTCGGTATAGACATGGAACAGCTCACCGCCGTTGGCGTCACGGTCGTACAGCACGTTGTAGTACGCCAGCTCGCTGAGGAATTCGTCGTCGAAATCGAACCGCGCGCCGAGGTCATCGTAATAGTTGAGCGGGATGTCCAGCAGCGCCACCCCAGCCTCCTTGGCCTTGCTGACGGCCGCGAAAATGTCGTCGCAATCGAAGGCGATGTGGTGCACGCCCGAACCGCGATAGGTCGACAACGCATGGGAAATCGCGGTGTTGCGGTTTTCCGAGATGTTCAGCGGCAGGCGGATCGAACTGCACTGGCTGCGCACCGCACGGCTTTTCACCAGGCCATAGGGGTCGGGCAGCACCACCTCGTCGTCGGCCTTGAAATCGAGCACCGTCTTGTAGAACAGCACCCAGCTGTCGAGGGTGTCCGGCGGAATGGCCATGGCCATGTGGTCGATGGACTTGAGCATGCCCGGCGTCGCTGGCGATGGGCTGAGGCTGAAGTCGTTCTCGTAGATGGTTGGTCCGTCGCTGGCCTCGTCCACCAGGTAGATCAGGCTGCCATCCAGCGCCCGCACGGCCGCCAACTGACGCTCGTTGGGCCCGACCAGGCCGCGGAACGGCTGGGCCTTGTAGGCCACGGCGCGCTCCAGGGACTTGGCGCTGTCCTTCACCCTCAACGCGGTGGCACACAGCGATGGGCCGTGGGACTCGAAGAAGTTGTGGGCGAACGAATAGGGTTCGGCATTGAGGATCAGGTTGATATCGCCCTGACGCAGCAGGCTGACGTTCTTGGAACGATGCTGGCCGGCCTTGGCGAAGCCCAGTTGCTGCAGCCAGTGGCTGAGCTTGGCCCCCAAGGCTTCGTCGACCGCGAATTCGAGAAATTCGATGCCTTTGTAGTCATCTGCGGGAGGCGGTGCGAAGAGGATGTCCAGGTTCGCCACCGGCGTTGCTTCCTGTTCCAGCAGCTTGCGGGTCTTTTCCTCCAGGTACAGCAGCGAGCGCAGGCCATCGGCGGCATTGGCCCGAGGCGGCGCGGCGCGGAAACCATCATTGAAGATTTCCAGCGACAACGGGCCGGTGTAACCGGTCTTGATGATCGGTGCGAGGAAGCCCGGCAGGTCGAACTCGCCCTGCCCTGGGAAGCAGCGGAAATGCCGGCTCCATTCCAGCACGTCCATGGCCAGGATGGGCGCATCGGCCATTTGCACGAAGAAGATCTTGTCGCCGGGAATGTCGGCGATGGCGCGCGGGTCGCCCTTGAGCGACAGCGTGTGGAAACTGTCGAGCAACACACCCAGGGCCGGGTGATCGGCCTGCCGGACGATGTCCCAGACCTGCTGATAGGTATTCACGTGGCGGCCCCACGCCAAGGCTTCATAGCCAATGCGCAAGCCACGCTTGCCGGCGCGTTCGCCCAGCTCGCGCAGATCGTCGACGAGGATCTGCTGCTCGCCCAGCGAGTCGGCGGCGGTGTTGCTGCACACCAGCACCAAGTCGGTGCCCAGTTCCTGCATCAGGTCGAACTTGTGCTCGGCGCGGTCGAAGTTGCGCGCCATGCGCGAGCGATTGCCGCCTTCGAAGTCACGGAACGGTTGGAACAGTGTGATGGCGATGCCCAAGTCGGCGCACATCTGGCGCACTTCACGCGGACTGCCGTCGTAGTACAGCAGGTCATTCTCGAAGATTTCCACGCCATCGAAGCCGGCGGCGGCAATGGCTTCGAGTTTTTCAGGCAGGGTACCGCTCAAGGATACGGTGGCGATCGAACGCTGCATGGCACGCTCCAATAAGGCTCTACGAAAAGGCGCTACGAGGGCTTGCGCCGAGGCCTCGACTACGCGCCTTTTCTGCGGTTCCGCCCAGCGCCTGAGGGCAGGCAGAACCGTGATGAAAAAAGGGGGTTGTATCAGTTTGCCACTCTACCCGAGCACGTACCAACTGGTTAGTTTTGCGTGCGATTATCGACCACTTACCGTGTGCATCGATTGATTAGCCCAGGCGGTGTGCGCACCATCGGTCCCGACAGTGAAGCTGGTCGAGACGCAGATTGCAATCGACCCGGCGCAGACCGCCCGCCGTGGCGGCCAACACCCCATAAGAATTTCAAGAACTCAGGTAATCACTCATGCCCATCCGATTTCGCACCCATCCCGTACCTGTGACCTTCCCCAGCGGCGTCGAAGCCGGTCAATACGCACGCGTTTGACGCCACCGAGTGCTCCCTGACGGCAATGTCTCTGATACCGTGCATGCCCTGTATCAGACTGCCTCACGCTCAGTCGAAGTTCGGCGGTGGTCGAAACCACCGCGCCTGTACGGATGGTCCCAACGATGACACAACCCCACAGCTCCGCCCTGCCCCGCGCCCAACAAGCGCCTGAGACCAAAGTCGGCTTCAGGGACATGGTCAAGGCCGGCGCCGCCGTCGGCAAGACTCGCTGGGGCATGCTCGCCCTGGTGTTTTTCGCGACAACCTTGAACTACATCGATCGCGCCGCACTGGGCGTGATGCAGCCGATTCTGGCCAAGGAAATGAGCTGGACGGCGATGGACTACGCCAACATCAACTTCTGGTTCCAGGTCGGCTATGCCATCGGCTTCCTGCTGCAAGGCCGCCTGATCGATCGGATTGGCGTCAAGCGTGTGTTCTTCTGTGCGGTGTTGCTCTGGAGCCTGGCCACCGGTGCCCACGGCCTGGCGACCTCGGCGGTGGGCTTCATGGTCTGCCGGTTCATCCTCGGCCTGACCGAGGCCGCCAACTACCCCGCGTGTGTGAAGACCACCCGGCTGTGGTTCCCGGCCAAGGAGCGCGCAGTGGCCACCGGCATCTTCAATGCCGGGACCAACGTCGGCGCGCTGCTGACGCCGATGATGCTGCCGTTGATTCTCAGTGTCTGGGGCTGGCAGGCGGCGTTTCTCACCATCGCCCTGCTGGGGCTGGCCTGGGCGGTGTTCTGGGGCATCAAGTACTTCGATCCGGACCAGCATCCACGGGTCAAGGCCAGCGAGCTCGAATACATCCAGGATCAGGAAGCCCCAGAGCAACCGGGCGTACCGTTCTGGAAGATCATGACCATGCGCGGCACCTGGGCGTTTGCAGGGGCTTTCATGATGACGGCCCCGGTGTTCTGGTTCTACCTGTACTGGCTGCCGCCGTTCCTCAACCAGCAATACCAGTTGGGCATCAACGTCACCCAGATGGGCATCCCGCTGATCATCATCTACCTGTGTGCCGACGTCGGCAGTGTGGGCGGTGGCGTGCTGTCCTCGTTCCTGATCGGACGCGGCATGCAACCGGTCAAGGCGCGCCTGCTGTCGATGCTGGTGTTTGCCCTGGCGATCATCAGCGTGGTGTTCGCTGCTGGCGCGGCCAACCTGTGGGTGGCGGTGGCGGCGATCTCGCTGGCCATCGCCGCGCACCAGGCGTGGACGGCGAACATCTGGAGCGTGGTGATGGACTACACGCCCAAGCACATGATGAGCACGGTGTTCGGCTTCGGCGGCATGTGCGCGGCGGTGGGCGGGATGTTCATGACCCAGGTGGTGGGCTATATCCTGACCGTGACGAACAACAACTACACGGTGTTGTTCACGATCATTCCGGCGATGTATTTCATTGCCTTGGTGTGGTTGTACCTGATGGCACCGCGCAAGGTGCCGCAGGGGGGTTGAGCCAGGCGCGGGGTGGCGGTGGGGCTATTCGCGGGCAGAGGGCTCGCCGCCCGCCCCGCTCCCACACCGACTGGTTCAGGCTTGGCGTGTGGGAGCGGGCTCTGCCCGCGAAGAGGCCAGTGGCATCACCCTAGATCCCAGCCAGTAAAGCCTGGGTTTTCTCGAGGGCCATCCGGGCCCTCTCATAAGCGCTCACCCCCTGCTCCAACAGCCGCGCCGTGGGTATCTCCAGGCTCAGCGGCACATCCTCGGGCAGCGCTCGCAACAAGCCAACCAGGTCGCAATCGCCGTCTCCCGGAAAACGACGTTCCTGGCGGGCCTGGCGCAGTATCTCGGCCATGTCATCAGGGCATGGACCCGCCACGTCGCACAGTTGGGCATAACGCAAGCGTTGCGGTGGCAGGCTGCGCAGGTCTTCGAGTCGCGAGTTGGAGCGGTCGAAATGAAAGGCATCGACCAGGATGCAGGCATTGTCGCGACCGGCCTTGTCGAGCATCACCCTCGCGCTGGCCAGATCCGGGCAGTCGGTCCAAGGCATGAACTCCAGGTGCGGATGGATGCCATAGGGCCGCGCCAGGTCGCACAGCTGAGCCAGGTTGTCGCTGGCCCGCTGCACGTCTGGATCGTTACCCGCCACCAGCAATTCGCTGGCACCGAACTCGGCGCCCAACGCCAGATGAGCTTCGAAATCCGCCACACGGGTCAGCGGTTTCAGCCGGAGGATTTCGATGTCCAGCACCTTGATGCCGGTATCGCGCAAACGAGCAGCCGTCTGGCGTTGCAGCGCCTTGTCGCGCAGCAACGGATAGTGATGCTCCTCGACCGTGGCCGGTTCGGTGCGCAGGCCAACGTGGCTGTAGCCGGCGCGGGCAGCGACCTCGACCATCTCGGGAGGCGAAAGCTCGAGCACGGTCAAGGCGGCCAGAGACAGGATGCGGTGGGTCATGAGCGGTTCCTTGGGGCTTGAAGGTGTCGGTCAAGATGAGAGCGTTTCAGCCAACTAACCGGCCTGGCCCAACGCGCGGGGTGCACAGGCGCGCCCGGTGCGCATAGCGTCCCCGATGGCGTCGACCAACGCCAGGGTTCGCGCAGCATCCACCACACTCACCAGCGGTTCGACCTGCCCGCGCGCGACCTCGATGAAATGCTCAAGCTGCACGCGCAACGCTTCGGCGGGGGCGAAGGTTTCCTGCACCTGCTGCAAGGGTTCATGCCAGCCCGCGCCCGGTTCGGCGTAATGCCAACGCGTCAGTTGCGGCACGCTCAGCGCACCGGCCGTGCCTGCCAGCAGGTAGCACGGCTGATCGGCCTGGCGTGGATAGACCGGGTTCTCGCCCGAGCCGAGCTCCCAGCTCCAGGGCGCGGCGACCCCATCGGAACCGGTCAAGGTGCCCAGCGCACCGTTTTCGAACTGCAGCAGCACCGCCACACTGTCTTCGTTGCCGAAGCCGCGAATGCCATTGCTGCCGAAGGCCTGCACCTGGCGGACTTCGCCGCACAGGTAGCGCAGCAGATCCAGGTCATGAATCAGATTGGTCAGCAGCATCCCTGCCCCCGGCTCGCGACGCCAGGCGATGTCGAAGTAACTGTCGGGCTTCTGTAACTGCCACAGCGCCGTGACCGTGGTCAGCCGACCGAGCACGCCGCTTTGTACGACCTGTCGGGCGCGGCTGATCATCGGGTTGTGCCGCCGGTGATGACCGACCAGGACCGGTACCCCACTGGCGGCGCTGGCGGCTACCAGCTCGGCCACTTCGTCAAGATCCACCCCCACCGGTTTCTCCAGCAACACGGGGACACCGGCCGCCAGGCAATCCAGTGCCGTGCGCACATGCTGGGCATTGGGGTTGGCGACGATGACGGCCTCGGGCGCCACGTGCGCCAGCATCTGCCGATGATCGGTGAAATGCGGCACCGCGCATTCAGCGGCGAAGGCGGTTGCCTGAGGGCCTGGGTCGGCGATGGCGCAGAGCTGGGCGCCGTCCATCTGTTGCAGATGCTGGTAATGCTGGCGGCCCATGTTGCCAGCACCGATCAGGGCGATTCGCAGTGGGGAGGTCACGATGCAGGTCCTTAGTTTTTGTTTTCTCCAAATATTTAGAACCAAGTTCCGGAATATTTCAAGTGACTCCGAATGCAATCGCGCAGGCGACTCCACGGATAGCGGTGTTACCTCTTGTCTCTACACTCAGCTGAACAGCTCCGACGCCACGCTGACCTGAGACAACTCCTGCGCAGCAGCCAACAAGTCCGCGGCCAACTCATGCATGCGCGCCTCGGACAAGCGCGCGCTGGGGCCGGCGACGCTCAGTACACCCACCACATGAGCGTCGCGCGGATGCCGGATCACGGCAGCCAGGGCCGACGTGCCCAGCGCCGAACTTTCAACCACCCAGGCATAACCGGCCTCGCGAGCCACCCGCAGGCGTTCGAGCAGATCGGCGTTGGAACGCGGAGCGTTCGGTCCGAAATCGTCACGGCTGGCAATGCCTTGCTGCTCCACCAGGGCCAATGCCTTGGCATCACTGAGGGAGGCCAGCCAGGCATGTCCGGAGGCGGTGTAGAACAGGGGCGCATCCCGACCCATTTCCGGGTCGTAGCGCAAGCCGGAACGGGCGCCCTGGGATTTGGCGATCCAGGTTTGCCGGTCGCCTTCGATCAAGCCGAGGCGCACCAGCTCGCCGGTGTCCTGGGCCAGCCGGTCGAGGATCGGCTGAACGATGTCGGCGCCGCTGCCCGACAGGTACTGGAAGCCCAGCGCGACCAGCTTGGTCGACAAGTGATAGCGCAAGGTCTCGGCGTTCTGCCGCACATACCCCAGCCGACCCAGTTCGGACAGCATGCGATGGGCTGCACTCTTGGGCATGCCCAACTGCTCGGCAAGGGTTTGCAGGGCTTGGCCGCGAGGCTCGTTGGTAAGGCTCTCAAGCAGGCTGAGCGCCCGTTCGATCTGACTGCCGGCCATGATGGGGTCTCGTGAAGTTGGAACGAATGAAAAAATTTCGCCGATTCTACACTTGGCGATCCGGTCGGCAATCCATAGAATATGGAACCAGGTTCTATAAAATCATAATTCAACCCACCTGCTTCTTGGAGATTCATCCCATGCCTGCGCCCGACTGCGTAACGACCCCGGTGGAGTGCGACGTGCTGGTGATCGGCTCGGGAGCCGCGGGCCTGGCCACTGCCGTCACCGCCGCCTACCACGGGTTGCGCGTGATCGTGGTGGAAAAGGACAGCACCTTCGGCGGCGCAACCGCCTGGTCGGGTGGCTGGATGTGGGTGCCGCGCAATCCGCTGGCACGGCGCGCCGGCATCGATGAAGATCCAGCCCTGCCGCGCACCTACCTGCAACATGAACTGGGGGTGCACTTCGATCCGGCGCGGGTCGATGCCTTTCTCGAAGCCGCCCCGAAGATGGTCGCGTTCTTCGAGAAACACACCCGCCTGCAATTCGCCGATGGCAATGCCATCGCCGACATCCATGGTGATACGCCGGGCGCCGGCACCGGTGGCCGCTCGGTCATCGCGGCGCCCTACGACGCACGCGAACTGGGCACGAAGCTGCTCAAGCGCCTGCGCACAACGATGCGTGAAACCTCCTTCCTGGGCATGCCGATCATGGCAGGGGCCGACCTGAGCGCCTTTCTTACGCTGACCCGGTCATGGCGTTCGCTGCTGCACGTCAGCCAGCGAGTGGGCCGACATCTGTTCGACCTGGCCTGGCACGGACGCGCCATGCAACTGCGTAACGGTGTAGCGCTGGTGGCGCGGCTGGCCAAGTCGGCCGATGATCTGGGCGTACTGCTGTGGGAGTCGGCGCCGGTTCGACGGCTGTCGATGCAAGGTTCGCGGGTCTGCGGTGCCGTGGTCGAGACGGCCAGGGGCGAGGTCGTGATCCACGCACGCAAGGCCGTGATGCTGGCCACCGGCGGTTTCGCCAACGATATCGAGCGACGGCGGACGCTGTTTCCGCGAACACCCACCGGCCACGAACACCTGGCCCTGCCACCGCAGGGCGTCAACGGCGACGGCCTGCGCCTGGGGGAAGCCGCCGGCGGCGAAGTGGCCAGCGAGCTGGCCTCGGCCGCGGCCTGGTGCCCGGTCTCGCGCGTGCCCTACCCCGATGGCAGCGTCGGCCATTTCCCGCACATCATCGAACGTGCCAAGCCCGGCATCATCGGCGTGCTGGCCAACGGCGAGCGCTTCGTCAACGAAGCGGACGGTTACTACGATTACGTCAAGGCGATGGTCGAGCATGCGCCCGGCAGCGAAGTCGCCTCCTGGCTGATCTGCAGTCATCGCTTCCAGCGCCGCTACGGATTGGGCATCTCGCGGCCCTTTCCCCTGCCGATCAAACCGCATCTGGACAGCGGCTACCTGAAAGTCGGCGACACGCTGGAAGCGCTGGCCAGCGCCTGCGGCATCGACCCGCAAGGGCTGCGCCGCACGGTGGACGACTTCAACCGGCACGCGCGGCTGGGGCAGGACCCGGCATTCGGCCGCGGCGGCAGCGCCTACAACCGCAAACAGGGTGATGCCCTGCACCAACCCAATCCGTGCGTGGCGCCGATCGAACAGGGGCCCTTCTATGCGGTCAAGGTTGAAGCAGGCAGCTTCGGCACCTTCGCCGGGCTCAAGACCAATGAGCACGCACAGGTGCTCGATCGCCAGGGCCTGCCGATTGCCGGGCTGTACGCCGCCGGCAGCGACATGGCCAGCATCATGGGCGGCCATTACCCGGCCGGGGGCATCAACCTGGGCCCTGCCGCCACCTTCGGCTACATTGCCGCGCGACACATGGCCGGAGCGACACACGACAATAACCGCCAGTAGAGAAGGAGATCGACATGCAACTCATCACCAACGCCCAACAGTTGAAGATGCCGAAACTGGGCCTGGGCACCTGGCCGATGCTCGACGAGGAATGCACCTCGGCCGTGATCCAGGCACTGGAACTGGGCTACCGGCACATCGACACCGCTGCCGGCTACAACAACGAAGCCGCCGTGGGCCGCGGCCTGACCGAATCCGGCGTGCCGCGCGGCGACATTCATGTCACCAGCAAGGTCTGGTGGGACAAGCTGGCGCCCGACGCCATGCGCGAATCGTTCCAGAACAGTCTGAATGCGCTGCAAAGCGACTACATCGACCTGTTCCTGATCCACTGGCCCGGCCAGGAGGGCTGGGATGTGAAAGCAGCCATCGAGACCCTGGTGTCGTTCAAGCAGGACGGCCGTGCGTTGAACATCGGCGTGGCCAACTTCCCCCTGCCACTGCTGCGCCATGTGGTCGAGGAGTTGAACGCACCGTTGGCGGCCATCCAGGTTGAATATCATGTGACCTTGGACCAAAGCGCCCTGCTCGACTACGCCCGCCAGCACGACATGGCGCTGACCGCCTACAGCCCTCTGGTGCGCAACAAGGTGTCGCAGATTCCCGAGCTACAGGCGATTGCCAAAAAGCATGGCGTGCTGCCGACCCAGGTGGCGTTGAAGTGGTTGCTGGATCAGGACAATGTCGCCGCGATCCCGAAGGCGGCCAGCAAGGCCAACCAGCAGAGCAACCTGGATGCATTGAAGGTGCAGTTGGACGATGAAGATCGCCGGATCATTGCGGCGTTGCCCAAGGATCAGCGGTTGGTGAGCCCGGATTTTGCGCCTGAGTGGGATTGAGGTGGGACGCTGAACCGCAGTGACCCCTTCGCGGGCAGAGCCCGCTCCCACATAAGACATGCGACCTCATGTGGGAGCGGGGCGGGCGGCGAGCCCTCTGCCCGCGAAGGGAGCACCGCAGTATCTGGATCAGAAATCGAAAAACACCGTCTCCCCTTCCCCCTGAATGCGCATATCGAAGCGGTAGGCCAGCTTGCCATCCACCTCGCAGCGAGTCGCCACCAGCGTCTCGCGCCGCGCCGGCTGTTCGATCAGGTTCAGCACCGGGTCCTTGGCATTGGCTTCGGCCTCGTCGCTGAAATACAGCCGCGTGTGCAGGTGAATGTTCACCCCACGGGCGAACAGGCTGATGTTGATGTGCGGCGCCATCGGCACACCGGCGGCGTTGTTCACCACGCCCGGCTTGATCGTTTGCACGGTCCATTCACCGGCGTCGAAGGTGGTGGCGGTGCGGCCGAAGCTTTTGAAGGGTTTGTCCTGGTCGAAATCGATGTGGTAGTGGCCCTGATGGTCGGCCTGCCACAGCTCCAGAAACGAGTCACGCACCAGGTGACCGTTGCCGTCGTAGACATTGCCCAGCAGCAGGATGTGCTCGCCCGGCGCTTCGGGCTTGGCCATCTGGTTCCAGATTTCATGCTCGCGCGGCTCGATGCCGGCTGCCGCCAGGGCCAGGCCGATGTGGACGTAAGGTCCGGCCGTTTGTGAAGGGGTTTCTTTCAGCAGTTCGATAGGCATGTCGGTTCCCCCTCAGCGGTTTTCGAAGTGAGTCTTGCGCTGGCCGCGCAACACGATGTCGAAACGGTAGGCCAGGCAATCCATCGGATTGGCGTTGGCCATGTCCAGCCTGGCGATCAGGCTCTGCACCGCCTCGGGGTCGTTGATCGACTTGACGATGGGGCACATCGGAATCAGCGGGTCGCCTTCGAAATACAGCTGGGTGATCAGCTTGGTGGCGATCGACGGGCCACTGATGGAGAAATGCACGTGGGCCGGGCGCCAGTCGTTCGGCCCGTTGCGCCATGGGTACGGACCCGGCTTGATGGTACGGAAACTGTAGTAGCCGTCGCTGTCGGTCAGCGTACGGCCGACGCCACCGAAGTTGGGGTCCAGGGGCGCCAGGTAACGGTCGTTCTTGTGCCGATAACGGCCACCGGCGTTGGCCTGCCACATTTCCACCAAGGTATTGGGAATGGGCTTGCCGAACTGGTCGCAGACGCGCCCGGCCAGGATGATCCGCTCGCCGATCGGCAAGCCGCCATGGTTGTAGTTGAGCAGCAGGTCGTTGTCGAACTCGCCGAACTTGAGATGGGCGAAATTGGGGCCGGTGTTTTCACTGACCGACTGCGGAATGCTCACCAGCGCCTGGCGGGGCGAGCGCATGGTCGAGGTCTTGTAGTCCGGCGTCAGGGCTTTGGGGTGCCAGTTGCGATCACGGATGATGAAGCGACTGCTGTCTTGGGAAGACATGCCGTTCTCCTGTTATTCGATTTATAGAGGACCTGTTTCCAGGCTTCGGACTAGTCTCAAGGAAATGGTCGACAACGAATATTGAAAAACACGGTCACAGGCATACCCGAATGGTTATGCATGAATTGAATGAGGATTTTGCCATGTTATGGAAGAAAGGCCGACGCAGCGATAACGTCGTGGATGCCCGCGGTGACGGTGGCGGCAGTGGCGGCGGCGGGATGCGCATGGGCGGCAAGGGCCTGAGCCTGACCGCAGTGGTGCTGATCGTCGGCTTCGGCCTGCTGACCGGCCAGGACCCCATGCAGATCCTCGGCGAGCTGACCGGCCAGAGCCAGCAGGCGGCGCCGGTAGACACCAGCCAGCGCAAGGCGCCACCGGCCAATGACGAGCAGGCCGAATTCGTCAGCACGGTACTGGGCGACACCGAGGACACCTGGAAGCAGATCTTCCAACAGGGCGGGCAGACTTACAAAGAACCGAAACTGGTGCTGTTCAGCGGCCAGGTGCAGTCGGCCTGCGGCCACGCCACGGCGGCCAGCGGACCGTTCTACTGCCCGGCCGACCAGCAGGTGTACCTGGACATGGCATTCTTCCGCGAGATGTCGCAGCGCTTCGGTGCCGCGGGTGATTTCGCCCAGGCCTATGTGATCGCGCACGAGGTGGGCCATCACGTGCAGACCTTGCTGGGCGTATCGGACCAGGTTCAGCAGGCGCGCCAGAGTGGCCAGCGCATGGAAGGCGCCAACGGTTTGCTGGTGCGTCAGGAACTGCAGGCCGACTGCTTCGCCGGGGTCTGGGCGTTCAACGGGCAGAAGCGTCTGAACTGGCTGGAGCCGGGTGACATCGAAGAAGCCCTGAACGCGGCCAACGCCATCGGTGACGACCGCCTGCAACAGCAGGGCCAGGGACGTGTGGTGCCTGACTCGTTCACCCACGGCACCTCGGCGCAGCGCGTGCGCTGGTTCAAGGCCGGGTTTGCTCAGGGTCAGATCGACCAGTGCGATACGTTCGGCGCCAAGAGTCTCTGATTTTCAAGGGCCTCTGAACGTATTGATGCTCGCCACCCGCTTACGCGGGCGGCGGGCGATTCAGATCAGGTTGCGCAGGTGCGTGCAATCCAACGCATGCCAGTCCGCCAGTTCCGGCCAGAGGTTCTCCGGCTGGTTCACCAGCACCGTGGCGGTACCGGCCGCTCGGCCTGCCTGCAGATCCATTTGATGATCACCCACCATGACCATGTCCGGATGACGCACGCGCCAGGCGCCGGCCAGGTGCAGCAGACCGGCCGGGTCTGGCTTGTGCGCGGCTTCGTCGCGGCCCAGCACGTCATTCGGCTGGAAACAGTCGGCGATGCCGATTGCTTGCAGGCTGATATGCGCCAGCTCCCGCGCATTGCGGGTGAGAATCCCCAGGCGATGACCACGACCGGCCAGCTCACGCACCAGCTCCACCGCTCCAGGCGCCGCCGTCGAGGCCACGGCCAGGGCGCGCTCGTGTTCGAGCAACCAGACGTGCTTGGCTTTCGACTCGTGGGCCGGCAAGGCAGCCAGGTGGCTGAGGATGTCGGCCTCGGGCGGAATTTGCAGATGACGGCGAATGGCAGCGAAGTCGTGCACGGCCACGGTCAGGGTGCCGTCCAGATCGAACACCCAGTGACGGACGTGGGCCAGGCTCATGACCAGTCCTGCCGATGACGGATCAGACCTTCCTGGGCCGAGGACGCCACCAATTGGCCGGCGCGGTTGTACACGCTGCCGCGGGCAAAGCCCCGTGCGTTGCCCGCCCAGGGGCTGTCCAGGGCATACAGCAGCCAGTCGTCGGCGACCAGGTTGCCATGGAACCACAGCGAATGGTCGAGGCTGGCGATCTGCATGTCGCGGTGCCAGACCGATTTACCGTGGGGCAGCAGCGAGGTGGTCAGCAGGTTGAAGTCGGAGGCATAGGCCATGACGTACTTGTGCAACGCCGGGGTCTGCGCCAGGGCGCCGTCGGCGCGAAACCAGATGTACTTGATCGGGTCGGTTGGCGATGGATTGTACGGGTCACGCTCGGCCACCGGACGCATCTCGATGGGTTTGGCGCACAGCAGCTTGTCGCGCATGTGCGCAGGGATCAGATGGGCGACCTGCTGCATCAGCTCAAGCTCGGTGGGCAGGTTTTCCGGGCCGACCACGTTAGGCATCGCGCTCTGATGGGCGAAGCCCTCTTCGTCGTACTGGAACGAGGTGGTACCGGTGAAGATGGGCTGGCCCTTCTGCACCGCCGTGACGCGCCGGGTGCTGAAGCTGCCCCCGTCACGCACCCTGTCGACCATGTACACCACAGGTAATTGCGCATCGCCGGGGCGCAGGAAGTAGCCATGCAGGGAGTGCACGTGGCGATCGGGCTCGACCGTCTGGCTGGCAGCCGACAGTGATTGGCCGAGTACCTGGCCGCCGAACAGCTGCCGAAAGCCCAGGTCCTGGCTGCGGCCGCGAAACAGGTTTTCTTCGATGGGTTCCAGGCTCAACAGCTCGACCAGATCGTCCAACACATGGCTCATTCAAAACTCCTCGGCACAGGCATTACCCAAATAGGCAGAACCAAATGGGCGCAATGATAGCGGACAGCCACGCCGCGAACACCTGTAGGAGCGGTCATCGGCCGCGAAAACGCGACACGGTACATCTGGCACACCGCAGCGCGCCCTTCGCGGCCACTGGCCGCTCCTACCGGTTGTGCTGCCACTGGGGCTTGGTGATGCGGTACAGCATGTGCCGCTGCAACTCGTGCCCCGGCAGGTTCGGATGGTCGAAATCACCCTCCACATCGCGCTGCATACCGATGGACTGCATCACCTTTTCCGACGACGCGTTCGCCACCGCGGTGAACGCCACGACCTCTTCCAGCCCCAGCCTGTCGAAGGCGCAAGCCAGGCAGGTCCAGGCCGCTTCGCTGGCGAAACCCAGGCCCCAGTGCTCATAGGCCAGGCGCCAGCCGATCTCGGTGGCCGGCGCGAAGGGCGCGTCGAAGCCCACCTGCCCCAATCCGGTGAAGCCGATGAACTGCCCGCTGTCCTTGCGCTCCAGCGCCCACAGGCCATAGCCCAATTCGGCGAAATGACCGCGTGCGCGACCGATCACTTCGGCGCTCTGCAAACGCCCCAGGGTTTCGGGAAAATAACGCATGACCCGCGGATCCGCGCACAGGTCGGCAAACGCGGGCAAATCGCTGTCACGCCACTGACGCAGGATCAGTCGCGCACTTTCAAGTTGGAGGATCTCTTTCATTGCTGATTCCTTGCCGATACCGCCCGCCCCGGTTCGATTCCGAGCTCACGGGCACCTTCCCGCACATTTCGAACGCGAGGTCACAAGGGAGTTTTCACGGCAAGACCAACGGCGCATCCGGACTTGCGAGCGGACGTGCTACCCCGCTGCACGCTAGCGTCGGGTGCTGCGCTCGTAGGCCGCGAGCACGGTGCGTTCCGAGCGCACCAGGTACGCTTCGAGCAACTGCGTGGCCTCCTCGGCACGCCCCTCTTCCAGGCAGTGCAGGATGGAGCCGTTCATGTCCAGGTAGGGCATGTGCAGAAACCGCGGGTCATCGAGCAGGCCGAAGGCCAATCGCAATTCGGCCGAGATCTGCGCGTAGAACGCCTCCAATCGGGGGCTGTCGGCCAACTCCACCACCGCCTTGTGGAACATCATGTTGGCCGTGCCCACGGCTTTCCAGTCCTTCGCCTCGCTGGCCTGCTGGCCCATGGCGACCGCTTCGCGCATGCGCACGGTGCCGGGGTGCAGCGGATAGCCCTGGGCAAGGGCCTGGCACTCGATGAAACGGCGGACCCGGTAGATGTCGATGATCGACGCCATGTCCGGCACCGCCACGGTCACCCCCCGGTTCGGCTCGTGCTTGAGCAAACCCTCACGGGTCAGGCCCCTGAAGGCCTCGCGCAAGGTGTTGCGCGAGATCTGCAGGGTTTCCGCCAGCGCGGCCTCGGACAGGCGCTGGCCGGGAACCAACTCGCCTTCCACCAGCATTCTGCGAATCTCCTGGGTAATGGATTCACCCAGCGAACGAGGGGGGCACAGCGAGGTGTCGTTCATGTTCGGTCCTGGTGGAAAAGAGTCCCGGCGATGTTCCATCACAGGCCGGTCGCAAGCAAGACCCATGCGGCCTCGGTGCATCATTAAGTAACAGCGACACCCGAAAGCGTTACAAAGTGGTGCATATTGTGGGTCATGCATATATTTATTGTTGAACAATCAACATCATGCAGATCAACACTCTTGGCCTTTTATCATGGCGTTGGCATGCTGATTGCTCTACCACCTGCATCCCCCATCGCAGGAACGATGCCGTGACACACACAGCCGTGACACAGACCGCCAAGGACTTCACCAAGGCGCGTCGCTCTTCCCTGATTGCCGCGATCTTCATGATGGCCACTTCGGCCATCGGCCCAGGCTTCATTACCCAGACCGCGACCTTCACGGCCAAGATGGGCGCGGCGTTCGCGTTCGGCATCCTGGCTTCGATTCTCATCGACTTCGTGGTCCAGTTGAATATCTGGCGTATCGTCACACTGACGCGCATGCGGGCGGCCGACGTAGCCAACAAAGCGATTCCAGGCAGCGGCTACCTGCTGGCGGTACTGGTCATTTTCGGCGGCGTGGTGTTCAACGTTGGCAACATTGCCGGGGCCGGGCTGGGCCTGAATGCGCTGCTCGGGCTGGATCCGAAATGGGGCGGCGCCCTGAGCGCGTTGCTGGCCATCGGTATCTTCATGTCTCACCGCGCTGGCCTGGCAGTGGACCGTATCATCGTCGTGCTGGGCCTGGTGATGATCGGCATGACCCTGTTCGTTGCCTTTGCCTCGAACCCGCCGCTGGGTCAGGCGCTGTACCAGACCATCCTGCCCGAGACGGTGGATTTTGCCATCATCACCACCATCGTCGGCGGCACGGTAGGTGGTTACATCACCTACGCCGGTGCGCATCGTCTGCTGGACCGTGGCACTACGGGGATCGAGAACCTGCAGGCGGTGAACAAGGCTGCCCTGAGCGGCATCCTGGTGACCGGCCTGATGCGCTACATCCTGTTTCTCGCCATTCTCGGGGTGGTTGCCAGTGGCGTGGTCATCGACATCTCGGGCCAGGGTGCCAATCCGGCGGCTCAGGCTTTTCAGGCCACCGCAGGTGAATTCGGCCTGCGTATTTTCGGCTTGATCCTGTGGGCGGCTGCCATTACGAGCGTAATCGGCGCGGCATACACCTCGATCTCGTTCATCACCGTGTTCTCGCCCAACATCAGCGAGAAGGCGCGCAACCGCGCCACCACCATTTTCATCGGCGTGTCGCTGCTCGTCTTTGTCCTGATGGGTACGCCGCCTGCCGCATTGCTGCTCTTCGCCGGCGGTTTCAACGGTCTGATCCTGCCCATCGGGCTGAGTATCTTTATCTACGTCGGCTGGCGCCGGTCGGACCTCATGGACGGCTACCATTATCCTCGCTGGCTGCTGGTGCTGGGTGTATTGACCTGCCTGCTCACCTGGTACATGGCGATCAAGTCGGTCGGACCAATCTTCGCCTTCCTCAAGGTCGTATGAGCCAGAACAACTACAAGGAATCTCCCCAATGCCAAGCATAGATATCAACAGCGACCTGGGTGAAAGCTTCGGCGCCTGGAGCATGGGCGACGACGACGCCATGCTCGACATCGTGACCAGCGCCAACGTCGCCTGCGGCTTCCATGCGGGCGATCCGGCCGGCATCCTGCGCACCCTCAAGGCGGCTGCGGCCAGGCAGGTCAGCATCGGCGCCCATGTGTCCTACCCGGACAAGGTCGGTTTCGGTCGCCGCAACATGGACGTGGCCAGCGACGAGCTGACCGCCGACGTCATCTACCAGATCGGCGCGCTGCAGGGCCTGGCCCAGGCCGCGGGCACCTGCGTCAGCTACGTCAAGCCCCATGGCGCGCTGTACAACACCATCGCCCACGATCGCCGCCAGGGGCTGGCCGTGATCGCCGCGATCCGCGCGGTCGACCCTGGCCTGGTACTGGTGGCCCTGGCCGGTTCGAGCCTGATCGAACTGGCCCGTGAAGAAGGCCTGACATGCGTCGCCGAAGCCTTCGCCGATCGCGCCTACACGCCTGAAGGCACCTTGGTGTCGCGTCGCGAGCCCGGTGCCGTGCTGCACGATCCGCAACTCATCGGCCAACGCATGCTGCGCCTGGTCGAGGAAGGCACCCTGGAGGCCATCGACGGCAGCATCACCCGCATCCAGGCCGATTCCATCTGCGTGCACGGCGACAGCCCGGCCGCCGTGGCCATGGCCCGCGAACTGCGGCGCGTGCTGGAGCAGGCGAACATGCAACTGCAGCCGTTTGCCGGAGGCCGACCATGAGCGCACTCGAACGCGCAGCGAAGAGCGCCATCGAGGCCGCTCGGGCAGCCCGCGCCGACTACCGCGGCGGGCGGGTAGCGCCTTCCGCTGGCATCGCCCCAGGCATGACCCAGGCCAACCTGATCGCCCTGCCCCGCGACTGGGCCTACGATTTTCTGCTGTACGCCCAGCGCAATCCGAAAGCCTGTCCGATCCTCGACGTCACCGATGCCGGCAGCCCGCACACCGTACTGGCCGAGGGCGCAGACCTGCGTACCGATCTGCCGCTGTACCGTGTCTGGCGCAACGGCCAATTGGTCGAAGAGATCAGCGACGCCCGCCACGCCTGGGCCGAGCACGACGACATGGTGACCTTTCTCATCGGTTGCAGCTTCACCTTCGAAACCGCGTTGCAGGAAGCGGGCATCGAAGTCCGGCACATCGCCGATGGCAGCAACGTGCCGATGTACCTGAGCAACCGTGCCTGCCGCCCCGCCGGGCGGCTGCGCGGTGACATGGTGGTGTCCATGCGCCCGATCCGCGCCGACCGTGTGGCGGAAGCCTGCACCATCACCGCCCGCTATCCCTCGGTGCATGGCGCGCCGGTGCACGTGGGCGACCCGGCGCTGCTGGGCGTCGCCGACCTGGCCCGTCCCGACTTCGGCGACGCCGTGCGCATCGAACCGGGCGAAGTGCCGGTGTTCTGGGCCTGTGGGGTCACGCCCCAGGCAGCGGTCATGGCCTCGGGTGTGCCGTTCGCCATCACCCATTCACCCGGCCATATGTTCATCACCGACGTGCCTGACAGCACGTACCACGTCTAGGAGATTGCCGTGCGTTTTCTACCGGTCAACCTGGACACCCTGATGGTCGAGCTCGACGACCTCGAGCAGACCCTGGCCCTGTTCGACGCCTTGAGCGCCGAGCCGATCGCCGGCGTGGAAGAAATCATTCCGGCCGCGCGGACGCTGCTGATCCAGTTCCGACCCAGCGCCATCACTCGGCAGACGCTGGTCGATCAACTCGCCCGGCGCGATGCCAGCCAGCGCCGTGCCGTCGAGCAGCGGCGGGTGGAGATCCCGGTGCACTACAACGGCGAAGACCTGGATGAGGTCGCCGCGCTGTTGCAGATCAGCCGCGAGGAAGTGATCCGACGCCACACCGCCGACGACTACAGCGTCGCCTTCTGTGGCTTCGCCCCGGGATTCGGCTACCTGACCGGCGGCGCCGGATTCCAGGTGCCGCGCCGGAAGACGCCGCGCACGCGCATCCCTGCGGGCGCCGTGGCGCTGGCGGGTGAATTCAGTGGCATCTACCCCAAGGCCAGCCCCGGTGGCTGGCAGATCATCGGCGTTACGCCCTTGCAGATGTGGGACCTGGAGCGCGCCGAACCGGCGCTGTTGCGGCCCGGTTACAAGGTCCGCTTCGTCGATGCCGGGCCTCTGCCCGCAGGCGGCCTGCCCGCACCGGCTGCGCCCGCCGCGGCCCTGCCGCCGAGCGGCGCGTACCTGCAGATTCTCAGCCCCGGCCTGCACAGCGTGCTGCAGGACACCGGGCGCATCGGCCAGACCGGCCAGGGCGTGTCCCGCTCCGGCGCGCTGGACCTGGGCGCCCTGCGCGCCGCCAACCGCGCCGTTGGTAACCGCTCGGACATGGCCTGCGTGGAAACCGTGCTCGGCGGCCTGCGCTTCACCTGCCATGGCCACGCGGTGATCGCCGTCACCGGCGCACAGACCCCGGTCATCCTTACCAGCGCCAGTGGCCTGCAATGGCCTGTGGACAACTATCGGCCCATCGAACTGGCGCCGGGCGACACCGTTACGCTGGGTGCGCCCAGCGCCGGGCTGCGCAGTTACCTGGCGATCCGCGGGGGCTTCGACGTGACGCCGGTGCTCGGCAGCCTGTCGACCGACACCCTGGCCCAGGTCGGTCCGCCCGCCCTGGCCGCCGGCGACCATTTGGGGTTCACGCCGCCAACGGGCGGCACCAGCGTATCGCTCAGTGAAGCCCCGGCGTTTGCCCTGCCGAAAACCGCCGACACCGTCACTCTCGATGTGCTGATGGGCCCGCGCAGCGACTGGTTCACCGCCGACGCCATCGAGCGCCTGAGCAGCCAGCCGTGGCAGGTCACCGCACAGTCCAACCGCGTCGGCATTCGCCTGGCCGGTGAAACGCCGCTGGAACGCAGCAATCACCAGGAGCTGCCCAGCGAAGGCACCGCCGTGGGCGCCATTCAGGTACCCGCCAGCGGCCAGCCGGTGCTGTTCCTCGCCGACCACCCGCTGACCGGCGGCTACCCGGTGATCGCCGTGGTCGCCAACTACCATCTCGATCTGGCAGGACAGATACCGGTCAACGCCTGGATTCGCTTCAACCCGGTGGCCGCCTTCGAAGCGCTACACCCCACCGCGCCTGCCCCTTCTTCACCTGCCGATGTGGAACGACTTCCATGAAAAAGCTCCTGATTGCCAACCGCGGCGAGATCGCCGTGCGTATCGCCCGTGCCTGCCGCGACCACGGCGTGCAGTGCGTGGCGGTGTACGCCGATGCCGACATCGACGCCCTGCATGTACGCCACGCCGACGAAGCCTATGGGCTCGACGGCCAGCGCTCTGCCGAAACCTACCTGAACATCGAGAAGTTGCTGGCGGTGGCCAAGCGCAGCGGCGCCGATGCCGTGCACCCCGGCTATGGGTTCCTCTCCGAGCGGGCCGATTTCGCCCGCGCCGTCATCGAGGCCGGGCTGATCTGGGTCGGCCCCAACCCCGAGACCATCGACGTGCTGGGCGACAAGGTCGAAGCCCGCAAGATCGCCCAGGCCGTGGGTGCGCCTCTGGTGGCCGGTACGCCGGGGCCGGTGGAAAGCGCCGACGAGGTGCTGGCCTTCGCCGAGCAGCATGGCCTGCCCATCGCCATCAAGGCCGCGTTCGGCGGTGGCGGACGCGGCATGAAAGTCGCCTGGCGCCTGGACGAGGTGACGGAACTGTTCGCCTCGGCGGTGCGCGAGGCCGAGGCCGCCTTCGGCCGCGGCGAATGCTACGTCGAACAGTTTCTCGACCGCCCGCGCCACATCGAAGCGCAGATCCTGGCCGACCGGCACGGCCAGGTCGTGGTCGTGGGCACGCGCGACTGCTCCTTGCAGCGCCGTAACCAGAAGCTGGTGGAAGAAGCGCCCGCGCCGTTCATCACGCAACAGCAGCGCGAGCGTATCCACCAGGCGGCCCGCGACATCTGCGCCAAGGCCGGGTACGTCGGCGCCGGTACGGTCGAGTTCCTGCTCAGCCAGGATGGCACCCTGTCGTTCCTGGAGGTCAACACGCGCCTGCAGGTCGAACACCCGGTCACCGAGGAAACCACAGGCGTGGACCTGGTGATCGAGCAACTGCGGATCGCCGACGGCTTGCCCTTGTCGTTCACCGAAACGCCCGTGCCGCGAGGCCACAGCTTCGAATTCCGCATCAACGCCGAAGACCCGGGCAAGGGCTTTCTGCCCACACCTGGCCAGATCGGTGAGTTCCTTCCGCCGTTCGGCCCCGGCGTACGCCTGGACAGTGGCGTGGTCAGCGGGTCGAGCGTGCCCAGCCACTTCGACTCGATGATGGCCAAGCTCATCGTCACCGGCGCCACCCGTGAGCAGGCCATTGCCCGCGCCCGACGCGCCCTGGCCGAATTCAGTATCGAAGGCATCGCCTCGGTACTGCCGTTCCACCGCGCCGTGATGGATCACGCGGATTTCACCGGTCCCGAGCGCTTCGCCGTGCACACGCGCTGGATCGAAACCGACTTCGCCGAATCCATCACCCTGGCGCCGCGGGTCGAACCCAAGGCCGACGCGGACATCCTGCGCACCTTCGTCGAGATCGACGGCAAGCGCCACGCGCTCGGTCTGCCCGCTGCATTGCTGCGCGGCATGAGCCTGGACGCGGCACCCGCTGCCCAGGCACAGGCTTCGGCTTCGGCTTCGGCAGAGGTGGACGCCCAGGCGCTGCTCACTCCAGTGGCGGGCAACCTGCACACCTGGGTGGTGGAAGACGGCGCCGACGTTTCCAGCGGGCAGGTAGTGGCCGTGGTGGAAGCGATGAAGATGGAGACCTCGGTGCTGGCGCCGTGTGCAGGCCGCGTGCAGATCGGCCAGCAAGCCGGTGACTACTTCGAAGCTGGCGCCGTGATCGGTCGTATCCAGACCGACAACTGAGCGGTGGCTGCAGGCCCAATAGCAGCCGGCGGCACCGGGCCCTGGCCCAGGTGCCGCG